>JANYJN010000100.1 GCA_025358475.1 Candidatus Solibacter sp. | reverse complement strand
ACCGGGGTGGCTCCCGATGCCATCGAGCGGGCCGCGCATTGGATTGGCGAATCTCGCCGCGCTATGCTCATGCACGCGCGCGGCCTGGAACATCACTCCAAGGGAGTCGAAAATTGCGAAGCGGTGGTGGCCATCGCGCTGATTACGGGAAATATCGGGCGTGAAGGCGCCGGCCCCGTTATGGTGACCGGGCAGGGCAACGGGCAGGGCGGGCGCGAACACGGGCAGAAGTGCGACCAATTGCCGGGCCAGCGCAGTCTCACCGATCCGGCCGCGCGGGAGCACGTGGCTGGAGTGTGGGGCATCCGACCGGACGAACTGCCCGGACCGGGCTATACGGCGGTCGAGATCATGAACGCCATTCACAGCGGCGAAATTAAAGGGCTGCTCTCCATCTGCTTTAACCCGCTGGTCTCTTTGCCCGATGCCAATTTCACGCGCGAAGCACTGGAGCGCCTGGAGTTTTTGGGAATCGTCGATTTCTTCCTCTCGGAAACCGCGATGCATGCGGACGTGGTGTTGGCCGGCAGCCTGCAGGAGGAAGAAGAGGGCGTCACCGCCAACGTGGAGGCCCGGGTCATTCATATCCGGAAGGCGGTGGATCCGCCCGGCAACGCTCGCACGGATTCCGATATCATCTGCGACCTGGCACGCCGCTTGGGCCGCGGCCAGTACTTTCCGTTTCGCGAACCGCGAGAAATCTTCGAGGAGCTGCGGCTGGCATCGCGAGGCGGCATCGCCGATTACTACGGAATCACGTATGAGAAGATCGACCAGCAGATGGGTGTCTTCTGGCCGTGCCCCACGCTGGACCATCCCGGCACGCCCCGCCTGTTCGAAGACGGCAAGTTTTTTCACCCCGATGGCAAAGCCCGCTTGATGAGCCTGGCATGGCGCGAGAGCGGCGACCCAGTGGACGCGGAATTTCCCATTTATCTCACCACGGGCCGCGTCGTAAGCCAGTACCTCTCCGGGACCCAGACGCGCCGGATCGGGGCGCTGGTGGATCAGTATCCCGACCCGAAACTGGAGATCCACCCGCGTCTGGCGGAACAGTACGGCATCCGCAGCGGTGACTGGGTCACGGTGACCTCCCGCCGCAGCGCCATCACGCTGGAAGCCATGGTGGTGCGCACTATCCGTGCCGACACGGTCTTCGTTCCCTACCATTGGCCGCGCGACCGCAGCGCCAACCTTTTGACGCACCGCACGCTGGACCCGCGCAGCAAAATTCCCGAATACAAGGTTTCCGCCTGCCGGGTTGAAAAGGCGGCTGGCCCTCCGGAATGGGCTCGCGAACGGCGCCCGCAGCTCGCCCAGGGGGGCCGCGCCTGATGTTTGGCATGGAATTTTACGTCGACCCGTCGCGCTGCATCGGTTGCCAGGCATGCCTGAAGGCTTGCGAAGAGTGCGACACGCATCGCGGCGTTTCCATGATCAATTTCGATTTCGTGGACCGGTCGGAGAGTATCGCCACCGCCGCCTATGTCTGCTGGCACTGCGACAATCCCACGTGCGCCCAGGTTTGCCCGGCCGACGCCATCAAGAAATACGAGGACGGCATTGTGGGCTCCTCGCTCAAACCGCGCTGTATCGGCTGTTCGAATTGCGTGCTGGCCTGCCCCTTCGGGATTCCTAAGCTGGTGCCGGAATACGACCAGATGATGAAGTGCGATATGTGCTACGACCGCACCTCCATCGGTAAGCGCCCCATGTGCGCTACCGTCTGCCCCAGCCAGGCGCTCGCTTATGTTACGCCCGACACCATTGCGGCCACGCGCCGCGAAAAGCCTGTCAACACATTTTGGTTTGGCAATCAGAAGATCACGACAAAGGTTTACATGATGGCTCCGGCCGATGCCGCCGCCATCACGATTGACGTGGCCGACTACACCTGGGAGAGAGAGCATGAAGTGGTTCCGCAAGCCTTCTAGCGCGCCCCTCTGGCAGGACGAATTCCCGATTTTCACCGCCGATGAGCGCTACGTGAACCGCCGCCAGTTTACCAAGTTTCTGACGCTCACGAGCTTCGCCATGCTGGCGGGCAATCTCTGGATTCTGGTGCGATCGCTGTTCCACCGCTCCCCTTCGTATCCGCAACAGCCGGTGGCGGCGGCGGACGAGCTTGCCGTGGGCGGCGTAAAGATGTTCGCGTACCCCACTGCCCAAGACCCGTGCATTCTGGTGCGCACGGGCAGTGACTCCTACGTAGCCTATAGCCAGAAGTGCACGCATCTCTCTTGCGCCGTCTACTATGCGAAGCAGGAAAACCGGCTGGAATGCCCTTGCCACGAAGGCTTCTTTTCCATCGCCGATGGCGCGGTTCTACAGGGCCCTCCGCAGCGCGCCCTACCGCGAGTGACGCTGGAAATGAGAGGCGGACAACTGGTGGCCGTTCGTATGGAAGGAGAAGGCGCATGAATACCAATCCGCCGCAAAACCGTGGGCTCACCGCGATTGATGGCGCCATGGTCCTGATCGTTTTGCTGTTGATCGTGCAAATCTGGCTACTCTCCGCGACCCTGGAATCCTACCTGGCCGGCCATCGTGAGGCGGCCGTGCCCGGAGCGATCATATCCTGCATTCTCTTCGGGGCGTGCCTCGGGCTTTATTTGTTCGTCGACCGGATCGATTCCGAGGTTCGCAAAGACTGAAGGGCTATTCACCTGGGAAGCGACCGAGGAAATGGTGGGCGCGACAGGACTCGAACCTGTGACCTCCTGCGTGTGAAGCAGGCGCTCTAACCAACTGAGCTACGCGCCCTCTTGGGGGGCAGTTCTCCGCAGGACGGCGTGAGTCCCGCGAATTCCCTAGTCTAACTGAAATCAAAACTCGACGCTACCGGCAGCGAGTTGATTCATCACCTGGGGGCCAAGTTGCTGAACAAACCGCCCATCAGACCGACCAAATCACGGCCGCGGCACTTCAACGACAAGGGACGGGTCGAGAGCAAAGAAGAACTGGAGGAGGAATCCTCGTGATCGCTACCGGGATTTCACGAGTGGTGAGATTCCGGGCATCCGCAGAGCCACCGAATTTGACGGTGGGATGAAGAGGGCCGGCCTGATTCGTAGGTTACGAGTTCCTTGCGAAGCGTATCCTGAAGAAACTTGCGAGCCGAACGACGCATTCGGCGGCCTGCTTTGCTATTCATGGAGTATGGACTTCAACCGCTTTACCGAGAAGTTACAGGAAGCCGTACGGGCGGGTCAGGGAAAGGCCGTACGTTACGGTAACCAGCAAATTGATGTCGAGCACCTGTTGTCGGCGCTGTTGGAGCAGGAAGGCGGACTGGCGAGTTCCATCCTGACGCGCGCTGGCGTCAACGTGGAAGAATTGGGAAAGAAGTTGACCGGCGAACTGGAGCGGCTGCCGAAGGTTTCCGGGGGCGCGAGCGGAATCGATCAGATCTACGTCACACCGCGGCTCAATAAACTGCTCACCTCGGCGGAGGACGAGGCGGCCAAGCTCAAAGACGAATACATCTCGGTGGAGCACGTGCTGCTGGCCGCCATCGACGTCAAAGACCTCGGGGCCACGCGAGAGCGCCTGATGCAGGCGCTGCGCGAGGTGCGGGGGAGCCAGCGGGTCACGTCGCAAAATCCCGAAGTCACGTACGAGGCGCTGGAAAAGTACGGGCGCGATCTGACGAAACTGGCATCGGCGGGCAAGCTGGATCCGGTGATCGGGCGCGATGAAGAGATCCGCCGGGTGATCCAGGTGCTCTCGCGGCGGACCAAGAACAACCCCGTGCTGATCGGTGAGCCGGGCGTGGGCAAGACGGCAATTGTGGAGGGCCTCGCGCTACGCATCGTGCGCGGCGACGTGCCGGAGGGGCTGAAGAACAAGAAAGTGGTGTCGCTCGACATGGGCGCGCTGATCGCGGGCGCGAAGTTTCGCGGCGAGTTCGAGGAACGGCTGAAGGCGGTGCTGAAGGAAGTGCAGGACGCGGCGGGCGAGATCGTGCTGTTCATCGACGAACTGCATACGGTGGTGGGCGCGGGGAAGACCGAGGGGTCGATGGACGCCGGAAATCTACTAAAACCGATGCTGGCGCGCGGGGAACTGCACTGCATCGGCGCGACCACGCTGGACGAGTTTCGCAAGTATATCGAGAAGGACGCGGCCCTGGAGCGGCGCTTCCAGCCGGTACGAGTGGACGAGCCGTCCGTGGAGGATACGATTTCGATTCTGCGCGGGCTGAAGGAGCGCTACGAATTGCATCATGGCGTGCGCATCAAGGATGCGGCGCTGGTCGCGGCGGCGGTGTTTTCGAACCGCTACATCGCGGACCGGTTCCTGCCGGATAAGGCGATCGACCTTATGGACGAAGCTGGGGCGCGCCTGCGCACGGAGATCGATTCCATGCCGGCGGAGCTGGACGAGACGCGGCGGCGCATCATGCAGCTCGAGATAGAGCGCGAGGCGCTGCGCAAGGAGAAAGACAAGGCGTCGAAAGGGCGGCTCGCCAAGCTCGAAAAGGAGCTGGCAAATCTCAAGGCGGAATCCGACGCGCTGATGGCGCAATGGCAAGGCGAGAAGGATGCGGTGCAACGCTTGCGCGCGGTGCGCGAGCAGGTGGAGCAAACCAAGGTGGAGATCGCGCAGGCGGAGCGGCACTACGATCTCAATCGCGCGGCGGAGCTGAAGTACGGCAAGCTGGTGGGCCTGGAGCGCCAACTGGCGGAGGAGAACGAGAAGTTCGCCAAGACCCTCGCTGGTCCCAGGATGATCAAGGAAGAAGTAGATGCGGAAGATATTGCCGAGGTGGTGAGCCGCTGGACCGGGGTGCCGGTGACCAAGTTGCTGGAAGGCGAGATGCAGAAACTGCTCCACCTGGAGGACGAACTGCACAAGCGGGTGATCGGACAGGACGAAGCGGTGACGGCGGTGGCGGAGGCGGTGATGCGCGCGCGCTCGGGGCTAAACGATCCCGACCGTCCGGTGGGCAGCTTCATCTTCCTGGGGCCGACGGGCGTGGGCAAGACGGAGCTGGCACGGGCGCTGGCCGCGTTTCTGTTCGACGACGAGCGTTCCCTGATCCGCATCGATATGTCGGAGTACCAGGAGAAGCACACGGTGGCCAGGCTGGTGGGCGCGCCGCCGGGCTACGTCGGGTACGAAGAGGGTGGGCAGTTGACCGAGGCGGTACGGCGACGGCCGTATTCGGTGGTGCTGTTCGACGAGATCGAGAAGGCCCATCACGATGTGTTCAACGTGATGCTCCAGATCCTGGACGATGGACGCCTGACCGACGGGCAGGGCCGCACGGTTGACTTCAAGAACACCATCGTCGTGATGACCAGCAACGTCGGCAGCGCCCAGATTCTGGAACATCGGGGCGGGTTTGAGGGCGCGGACTACGAAGCCATGAAAGAGGCCGTTCTGGAGGAAATGCGGAGTCACTTCCGGCCGGAGTTCCTGAATCGGGTGGACGAAATTATCGTATTTCACGCGCTGAGCGAAGCGCACCTTAAGCAGATTGTGGAGATTCAATTGGGGCGGGTACGCGCCCGGCTGGCGGACCGGCGCATCACCTTGACGTTGACGGACACGGCGCGCGGAGACCTGGTACGCACGGGGTACGATCCGCGGTATGGGGCGCGTCCACTGAAGCGGGCGATTCAGAAAAAGATCGAGACGCCGCTGGGGAAGCTGCTGCTCCAGGGGGCGGTGAAGGACGGGCAGGCGGTAACAGTAGACGCGGGTGCCGGAGGCGAGTTGAAGTTCGGGGTATAGGCAGAAACCATATCACGCAAAGGCGCGAAGGCGCGAAGAAAACCGGATCGATTTCTTCGCGTCTCAGCGAGAAATGCTTTCTTTTTAACGCAGGGTTTCCAGGTAATCGCCGGTGGAGGCGTCGATGAGGACGGAGAAGTTGGAAGTGCCGGCGGATTCGCCCCAGAGGATGCGCCAGGCTGGGTTGGGATGCTTGCTGGTTCTTTCCATCAGGATGGTGATCGGCTTGCCGGGGTTCTTCTTATCGTATTCGGCGGCATGGCTGCGCGGGGTTTCCATGGCAGTCTTGTAAGCTGCGTCGGTGTCGATTTTGACTGCGGCCATGAGGGAGGGAGAGTCCATTCCGCTGGGCCCCCTCCAGCCTGCCTCGGGTCCCGCGAAAGCACCCTTGTGCAGGTTACCCTCGCCCTCCACGATGGAGAAAGTGTAGCTGCGCGACTGGCTCTTGGCCGCGGAGACGAATGTGGCCTCCCAGGCCGGGGCGGTACCGGGGGCGCCATCCTTGACTTCGGAGAGGTGCAGGCTCTGCATCTTCAGCAGCTGTGAATCGGGCGCCCAGGAACGGGCCATCTGGTACATCTTGTAGACGGCGGACTGCCCGGTGATCGGTTCCGGCTTTTCGGGCGCCTTCTTCACGGTGGGTGCCGACGTGTACGAACAGGCCGTCAGAATCGTCAAGAGGCCGAGGGCGGGGAAAATGGATGGTTTTGACATGAGTTCCTATGGCCTATGTTAGCAATGGGCGCGAGGCTACGGCAGGCTGTTCACATTCGTAACTCAGTTTTTGGTGGGATAATGCGGACAGTCAATGGAGGTGGTATGGCCTCGAAGAACTGGGTGAGGGCAATCACAACGGCGGCAGCCATAGTTTTATTGATTCCGGCGGCCGTCTTCGGTCAACGCACAGGCGGAAGTGCGCCGGCTGGCGGCACCGGGGGTACGACGGGGGGGAACACTGGAGGGGCAGGCGGGACCACTGGGCGCACTCCCACACCCTCGCCGTCCACGACCAACCCAACGAACACTCCGGCGGCTGTCAACGTCGCGCAGCCCATCTTTCTCAGCGGCCGCGTGATGCTGGAGGATGGCACGGCGCCTCCCGATCCGGTCACCATGGAAACCGTGTGTAACGGCTCGCCGCACCGCGAAGGCTATACGGACTCCAAGGGCTACTTCTCGATCGAGTTGGGCGCGCGCAACGGGGTGATCCAGGACGCCAGCGAATTCGGTGCGACTCGCAATTGGAACGGCTCCGACGTGACAGGCGGCAGCACAGCGCACGGGACACTCGGCAGTTCCCAATCGCCCGAGCGCAAGTACATGGGCTGCGACTTGCAGGCCAAACTGGCGGGATATCGCTCGCAGATGGTGTCGCTGTCGGCACGGCGTTCGATGGACAATCCCAACTTGGGGACCATTCTGCTCCATCGCAACGGACCCGCTGAAGAAGGCAAGACCATCAGCGCGGTCTCGGTGGCGGCGCCTAAGGATGCCAGGAAGGCCTACGAAAAAGGGCTGGACGCGATCAAGAAAAAGAAATTCGACGATGCCCAGTCGAACTTCGAGAAGGCCGTCGAGGCGTATCCGAAATACGCCACCGCGTGGTACGAGTTGGGGATGCTGCAGGCAGGCCAGGGAAAGATGGACCTGGCCCGCAAATACTTTGACAAGGCGTCGGAATGCGACCCGAAGTTTGTCAAACCGTATCTGCAAATTTCGATTCTGGAATTGCAGGCGTCGAGGTGGCGGAGCCTGGCCGAGATCACGGACAAGCTGGTGAAGCTGGATCCGTTCGACTATCCGCAGGCCTTTTTTTTCAATTCCGTAGCTAATTTTAATTTGCAGAACTTTGCAGCGGCAGAGAAGAGCGCGCTGGCCGCTGAGCGCCTGGATACGCGGCACGCGATCCCCAAAGTAAGCCACATTCTGGGCCTGATCCTGGCGCTCAGGAAGGACTACACCGGAGCGGCGGAGCAGTTCAAGGCGTACCTGCAGTTCGCCCCGGCGGCGGAAGACGCCGCCAAGGTGCGAACACAGCTTGCCGAGGTGGAGAAGATCACGGCGGCCACGGCGGCGGCCAAAGAGCGGTAGTGCGCTTGTAAGTGGAGGAGATAACTTCTCCGAGCTTCGCTCGGATGCACAAGGCGGAGCCTTATGCGACTATTTCCCGGGGACGCCGAGAATGCCGCGGCTGGCGAAATCCGTCATGGTGAGCAGCAGCAGAATCGCCAGCCATAACAGGCCCCCCAACACCACCAACCTGGTGAGCTTCGTGCTGTGGCGGATGTGCATGAAGAATAGCGCCACCAGGACCATCTTCGCCGACGCGATGCCCAGCGCGACCACGACGCTGAAGCCTCCAAGATCGACGCGAGCCACCGCGGTGGTCACACCGGTCGCCACCAATAGCGCCAGCAGGATCTTTACGTAGGTTCCGACGGAATCGATATGCGTATTTTCTTGTGGATCGCTCATGCTTATTTCACCAGGTGACGGTCGATCAGATAGAGCAGCGGGAACAGAAAGATCCAGATGATGTCGACGAAGTGCCAGTAAAGCCCGGCCACGTCAACCGGCGTGTAGTAAGACGCCGAGAACCTGCCTTTGCGAGCCTGCACGATCAGGGTGAGCAGAATTCCCACGCCGATCACCATGTGTAGCGCGTGCAAACCGGTCATCGCAAAATAGATGGAGAAGAACAACTGGGCATGGCCCTGGCCTTCGGGCAAAACGCCGTCCAAATGGAACGCAGCCTGGCCCGGAATGTGGTGCTCTTCGAACTTCTGGTTCCACTCGTAGGCTTTCACGCCGAGGAAGATGCCGCCGAACAGGAGGGTCAGGATCAGGAAAATCACGATCATCTTCTGCTGTCCCAGTTGGCTGGCGCGCACGGCCATCACCATGGTGAAACTGGAGAGCAGGAGCACGCCGGTATTGAGAGCGCCGATGATCTCATTTAGGCTGCTGGAGGCGATGGCAAACACGTCCGGATACCAACTGCGGTAGACGGTGTAGACGGCGAACAGGCCGCCAAAGAACATGATCTCGGTGACCAGGAAAATCCACATCCCGAGCGTGGACGCGTCTTTCTGCTGCGCCTCGGTATCGAACTGCACCCGAAGCGCGAAGGTTTCGGTGGGCGCATGGTCAGCCAACTTCGACCTCCTCCGCCATCAGGCTGGCGTAGTCGTAAGCGTCGTGCGTTACCACCGGGGTTTCGTCAAAGTTGTGGACCGGGGGCGGCGAAGAGGTCTTCCATTCGAGTCCGGTGGCGCCCCAGGGGTTGACCGGCGCCACCTTACCGTAGCGCAGGGACCAGATGAAGTAGATCATGGGCATCAGGTAGCCGACGGCCAGGACGCTGGCGCCCGCGGTGGAGAGGACGTTGAGCACCTGGAACTCCGGCGGATACAAGTGGTAGCGCCGGGGCATCCCGAGATAGCCCAGGATGAATTGCGGGAAGAAGGTCAGGTTGAAGCCCAGGAAGATCACAAGGGCGGAAAGTCTGGCCCATGCTTCGGGATACATACGGCCGGTCATCTTGGGCCACCAGTAGTGCAGGCCGCTCATATACCCCATGATGGCTCCGCCCACCATGATGTAGTGGAAGTGCGCCACCACGAAATAGGTGTCCGTCACGTGCATGTCGATGCCAAGCGCCGCCACGAAGAGGCCGGTCAGGCCACCCATGGTAAACAGCCCGATGAAGCCGAGGGCATACAGCATCGGGGTCTGGAAGGATATCGAGCCCTTATACAAAGTCGCAGTCCAATTGAAGACTTTGATGGCCGAAGGAATCGCTACGAAGTAGCTGAGGAAGCTAAACACCATGCCGGCAAACAGGCTCTGGCCGCTGACGAAGAGGTGATGGCCCCAGACGAGGAATCCGAGGACCGCGATGGACACGCTCGAAAAGGCTACAAAGCCATAGCCGAATATGGCCTTGCGGGAAAACGTGCTGATGACTTCGCTGACCACTCCCATCGCGGGCAGGACCATGATGTACACGGCCGGGTGAGAATAGAACCAGAAGAGGTGCTGGAAGAGTACCGGGTCGCCGCCGCGGGCGGGGTCGAAGATGCCGAGATGGAACACGCGCTCCAGGAAGAGCAGCACGATGGTGACGGCCAAAACCGGGGTACCGAGAACCTGAATCAGGCTGGTGGCGTAGTGCGCCCAAACGAACAGAGGCATGCGAAACCATGTCATTCCGGGAGCGCGCATGCGGTGGATGGTGACGATGAAGTTCAGCCCGGTGAGAATGGACGAGAAGCCGGCGATAAAGATGCCGAGCGCAGTGGCGATAACGTAACCGTTGGAGTACGTGGTGCTGTAGGGCGTGTAGAAGGTCCAGCCCGTATCCACGCCGCCCGCTAGCATGGCGTACAGACTAAACATACCGCCGACCACCAGCAGGTACCAGCTCAGCAAGTTGAGCTTGGGAAAGGCCAGATCGCGCGCGCCGATCATGATGGGGAGGAAGAAATTCCCCAGCACGGCTGGAATCGACGGGATCAGGAAAAAGAAGATCATCATCACGCCGTGCATGGTGAACAGCTTGTTGTAAGTCTCCGAGCTGACCAGGTTACCCTGCGGCGTAAGTAGCTCCACGCGAATCAGCGTGGCGAAGGCGCCGCCTATGAAGAAGAACAGGGTGATGGTGGCGAGGTACAGCAGGCCGATGCGCTTATGGTCTTTGGTAAGGAACCAACTCTTGAGGCCGTGACTCGCGTTTAGGTAATTCTCGCGTTCTTGTGCCGCTGCGGTAATCATAAGGTCCTAACGATTGGCGGGAGTGGAACCCGCGGTACTGGATTTCTCTGGCACCGGCTTCTGCCCGTTATCCACCGGGCCGGTCCCCGGTTTCGGGCCTAACGATTTCACGTACTCCACCAATTGCACCAGTTGTTCTTCGGTCACCAGCCCCTGGAAAGTGGGCATCACCGGCTCAAAGCCGTAAACGATCTTGGCCTGGGGTTGGAGGATGGACTCGCGGAAGTAAGCCTCGTCGGCCTTCACCGAGCCGCCGCCAACGAGTTGCACCTGCTTGCCAAAGAGCCCAACGAGGACGGGGCCGCGGCCGGAGTTGTCGTCCTTGTGGCAGTTGTTGCAGGCAAGTTGTTCGAACAGCTTCTTACCACTTTCGGCCATGGAGCCCTCGACGGCCCCGCCGCTTAGCCAGTTCTGGTAATCCATGGGCTCCATCACGTAGACCCAACCGATCATGCCGGAATGGTTGGTTCCGCAGTATTCGGCGCAGAACAGGTGATACTTGCCCGGCTTGGTGGCCGTGAACCAGGTGGTGGAATAGCGGCCGGGCACCACGTCCTGCTTGGTCCGGAAGGCGGGGACAAAGAAGCTGTGAATCACGTCCTCGCTGGCCATGGTAAGCCGCACCGGCGTGCCTATCGGGATGTGCAGTTCGTTGATTTCACGCTGCCCTTCCGCGTGCTCCAGCTTCCACATCCATTGCTTGCCCACCGCGTAGATCTGGATGGCGTTATTCGGCGGCTTGCTGGCGGTGAAGTAAATGCTCGCGCCCCAAGTGAACATCACCATGGTGAGACCGAACGGAATCACGCTCCACAAAATTTCCAGCGTGTAGCCAGTGTGCTGGACGTGCGGCAGTTCGTTCTCCGAACGGCGCCGGTACCTGATGGCGAAATAGAAGATGGCCCCGAAGATCAGCAGCGTGAAGAACACGGCGACCGCGAGCAAAAAGTACAGCAGGTGATCCACCTCGGGAGCCAGCGTGGAGGCCTGTACCGGAAATAATTGAAATCGATCCATCGTGTGCTATCCAACCCGCTTGAGAATACGCCGGTCACGGCGCAGATCGCGGCGCAGAAAGATGAACAGGAACACGCCGCAGACCAGCGTGAAGCTTGCGCCGGCGAAGCGCACCAGGTTCATCGCCACCGCGCCGTACTTGCCCGTAGCCGGGTCATAGTGGTAACAGAACAACAGAATTTGATCCACCGCGCTGCCAATCTTGTTTTGCGATGCTTCCACCAGACCGAGACGGATATCGGTGGGCGCATACTCCACTCCGTAAAAGTACCGCGAGAGGCGGCCTTCGGGAGTCAGCACCATGATTCCGCTGGCGTGCGCGAACTGACCTGTGGCCGCATCGTACTTGTAGTGGTAGCCGATGGCGTCCATGAGAGCCGTGATGTTGGCCTGGTCGCCGGTCAGCAGGTGCCAACCGTTGGCCGTGCCCGGCCGGCCGTAGCGGCGCAGGTACATTTGCTTCTTGCCGGCGGCGGTTTCCGGCGTATCCTTGGGGTCGAAGCTGACGGCGACGATTTCGAAATCCTTCCCGGGATCGAGCGAGACCGCCTTCAGGCTGCTGGCCAACCCGTTGAGGATCTGGGTACACAGCATGGGGCAACGGTAATAGACGGGCACGAGAATCACCGGCTTGCCGCGCAGGAAGAAGGAGGAGAGCGGTACGCCGCGTCCGGATTCATCCTGGAACATGAGGTCGAGCGAGATTTGCTGGTCGAGCCGCTGATCGATGCCGACGCCTGCGAGTGCGCCGGGAAGAGCCGGCTTCAGATTGCTGTCCTGCATCCTGGATTGCTGCGCGGGGCCCAGCAACTGGCCCGGCTGGGCAAGGGCGGCACCGGCAAGGGCGAGCACACACACGGCAACTTGGATGGTGTACTTGGCAGGCGAAAGCGCCTGCCCCACCAGGCACGCGAGCGTCTGTGCAGCAGGGTGGATAAGTCTCATTTCTTGGGCACCTCTTGGATTGCCGCCGGGACGCCGCGCGACGGAAGCCCGCGTTTGGCCAGAACTTCAATTGCCCGTTCCACCGGAATACGCACGACGCCTTTCGGCTGGTCCACCCAGGCGTAGCCGTTCAACAGTTTGTCTTCCTGGGCGCGGATGGCCTTGAGGTCCGCAATCGGAGTTTTCTGCAACTGAGGTTCCGGGAACAATTTGGTGGGCTCCACGGTATTGGCGACGCTGGTCTCTTCGCGCGACTGGAAGAACTTCAGCAATCCGAACAGTAGCGCGATGGAGACGACGCACACGATGACCAGACCGATGGCGAATTTGCCGACCGCCCAGACGTTGACGTCGGTGGTTTCATGCCCGATCCCGGGGTTGTGGGGTTGCTTAGTCTCGTCCATGTGCCAAAACCTCCTCCAGGTGTGGTGCGTTTGTCGGCATCAGCGGGCGCTTCTCTAGTTGCGTGAGGAAATATGCCAGCCAGAGGCCCACCAGGCCTAGCGGAATCGTGAAATCCAGGAAGCTGAGGCCGAAGCTCTGCTGGCGGAAGCTCGGCGCGATCAGCCAATAGAGATCGACGAAGCGCATCAACAGAATGAACACCGCAATCGAGGCCAATAGTTTGAAATTGCGTTTCAGATCGCGCGAGAGCAGCAGCGCGAAGGGCAGCGCGAAATGGCCGATCACCAGCAGAAGTCCGACATACTGCCAGCCATGATTGAGACGGGCCAGATACCAAGGAATTTCTTCGGGCAGGTTACCCGCCCAGATGATGAGGAATTGCGAGAACGAAAAGTACGCCCACACCATGACCATGGCGAGCAAAAACTTGCCGAGATCGTGCAGATGGCGGTGAGTCAGCACCTCCGACATAGGTCTTTGATAGGACAACAGGACCATGAGGGTGATCAGGAATGCCATCGCGGTGAGGCATTGGTTGACCATGAAGAGCATGCCGAAGATGGTGGAGAACCACTTGGGATCCACCGACAGGATCCAATCGATGGCCATGAAGGTGACGCTGAATCCCCAGAAGAGGAGGCCGGGGCCGGCCATGCGGCTCATCTTGCTATGGACGGCATCGTGGCCTTCGAGATCTTCCTTGAGAGACCAGCGATTGAACCACCAAGCGAGGAACATCCAGCCGGCAAAATAGAAGGCGGCGCGCCCCAGGAAGAACGGGACGTTGAGGTAGGGCGCCTTATGTTGGAGCAGCGGATCGGCGGCGACCAGGTTGGCGTGCGGCCAGGGATAAAGGTTGTTGATGCCGATCGCGATGGGGAGAAACATCAATAGCACCAGCGGCAGCGTGCGCGTGGCAGCCTCGCAGGCGCGGCGGATGACCAGACCCCAGGCGCCGCCGGTGACGTATTGCAGCATGAGCCACGCCAGCGGGCCGATGGTGAGGGCGATGATGAAGATGTACGACCAGAGGTAAGAGCGATAAAACTGCGTAGGCCCCGCGGCGAAGAAGCCGGCGGCGCTCACAGCGGTCCCCAGCACGCCGGCGATCAGGGCGCGGGTGCGCCACTGGCGCAGGTCGGTGCGCAACTGCGGGGTGACGCGGTAATCCACGGCGTTGGCCATCATTTCGCGCCTCCCAGTTGGTTGCGCGCCTCGGGCGGTACGTCGTTTATGGAAGCCTGCTGGCTGAGTTGCAGGGCGCGAATGTAGGCGACGATGGCCCAACGATCCGCTGGCTGGACCTGAGCCGCGTAGTCTGGCATGGCGCCGAATCCGTTGGTGATCACGTCGTAGAGGTATCCATTGGGCTGCTGTCGCAACCGGTCGCTGTGATAGGTGGGCGGACGCCGGTAGCCGCGGCGCACGATCATGCCGTTGCCGTTGCCGGTGCGGTCGTGACAGGGGGTGCAGTAGATGTTGTAACGCTGCTCACCGCGGAGAAGCAGCGCCTTGGTAACCGGCATGGGAAACTCCTGCGACGGTCTGCCGTCGGCGCCCTTGCCGGTGTAAAACAGCTTGTCGTCATTGAGGTGGCCGCGCGCCACCGTGCCTTCGGCGATGGGGCGGGCGGAGCGGCCGTCGGCGAAGAAATCGCTGGGCCGCAGAGGAACGTACTTCGGCTGGTCGTGCATGTCCTGGCGGCAGGCCGATAGCACGGCAAGCGACAAAGCTAGTCCGCCGAGAGTGAGCTTAGTGCGCAACTTCAGATACCTCCCTGGGCCCCAGCGTCTCCAGGAACTCGGACGTTTTGCGATGGTCGAAGAGCGGATCGTCGGATTCGATGCACAGGAAGAAACGGTTGCGGCTGGCCAGCGCAAATCGCGGCACATTAAAGGTGGGGTGATAGGGCATGGGCAATCCGCAGAGGCCAAGCATCCCGAAAACCGCGGTGAGCGCCGCAAAGAGAATGGTCATTTCAAAAGTGATGATGATGAAGGCGGGCCAACTGTGCAGCGGCCGTCCGCCGACATTGATGGGGTAATACATCACCGCGACGAAATACTGCAGCGCGTAGCCTATGGTGCCGCCCACGATGCCGCCGATCAGCACCAAGAGCGGCAGTTTATTCTTGTGTAGATGCAGAGCGTCGCCTAACTCTTCGATGGGGAAAGGCGAATAGGCGTCGAGTTTCCGGTACCCCTTTTCACGGGCCGCCCGCGCTGCGCTGACCAGTGCGGAGGGGTTGTCAAATTCGGCCATCACGCCATAGATCGGCTGATTCATCTGCGCGAATCCTCCTTGATTTTGGCCTGCGGCAAAAGGGTGCGGACTTCAAAAATCGAAATCATAGGCAGGAGACGAATGAACAGCATGAACAGGAACAGGAAAAGTCCGATGGTGCCGAGATACGTGGCCCAATCCCAGCGGGTGGATTCGAAGACGCGCCACGAGGAGGGCAGGTTATCCTGTGCCAGGCTGGCCACGATGATCACGAAGCGCTCCAGCCACATGCCCACCAGCACGATCAGCGACCAGATGAAGAGCACCACCGAATTAGCGCGGACTTTCTTGAACCACAGAGCATTGGGCGCGATCACATTGCAGGCGATAAGCACCCAGTATTGGTACTTGTAGGGGCCGGTCATGCGGTTCCACATGGCGGCCTGTTCGTAAACGTTACCGCCGTACCAGGCGCTGAAGGCTTCCATGATGTAGGAGTAGCCTACGATCAGGCCCGTGGCCATCATCACCTTAGCCGCGTTATCCAGATGCTTGTCGGTGATCAGGCCCTTCAACCCATAGACCGAGCGCAGCGGGATGGCCAGCGCCAACACCATGGCAAAGCCGGAATAAATTGCGCCGGCGACGAAGTAGGGCGGGAAGAACGTGCTGTGCCATCCGGGGACGATACCGACGGTGAAATCGAAACTGACCACGGTGTGTACGGAGAGCACCAGCGGCGTCGCCAGGCCAGCCAGCAGCAGCGACGCGGTTTCATAAACCGCCCAGTGTTTGGCCGAACCACGCCAGCCCATGGCCAGGATGCCGTAAGTCACTTTCAGCGCGCGATGCTCAGAGCGGTCGCGCAGCGTGGCCAAATCGGGCATCAGCCCGACGTACCAGAAGAGCAGCGATACCGTGGCGTAGGTGGATACGGCGAAGACATCCCAAATCAGCGGACTACGAAAGTTGGGCTCTATGCCCATGGTGTTGGGATACGGAAACAGCCAGTACATCAGCCAGGGGCGGCCCAGGTGGAGAATCGGGAACATGCCGGCGCAGGCCACGGCAAAGATAGTCATGGCTTCGGCGAAACGGTTGATGGAATTGCGCCACTGCTGGTTGAGCAGCAGGAGAATGGCGGAAATCAGCGTGCCCGCGTGTCCAATACCAACCCACCAGACGAAGTTGGTGATGTCCCAGGCCCACATGGTGGGTCCGCGAAGGCCCCAGACGCCGAGACCCTTGGTGAACAGAAGTGCCACGGCGAGCAGGAAGATCAACAGCAGCCCCATGGCTACGGCGAAAGTGCCCATCACCACGTACGGCGTCTTCTTGGTGAGAACGACGCTCGCGATCTGGTCGGTAACGGTGCCGAACGTATAGCCAGGGGCGATAATTTGTTTCGACTCCGGCGAGTCGAGTACCTGTTGATCTTTCGCCATGGCTTAAGCTTCGATCTCCGAGTTGGGATTGCGCAGGGTGGCTAGATACGTAGTCCGCGGCCGCGTGTTCAGATCGGCCAGCAGCGAGTAGTTCCGTTCATTGGCTTTGAGTTTGGAAACGCGGCTGGTCTTATCGTTGATATCGCCGAAGACGATGGCCTCCGATGGGCACGTCGCTTGGCAGGCGGTTTGAATCTCGCCGTCGCGCACCGGGCGGTCCTGCTTCTCGGCGTCGATTTTGGCCGAGTTGATGCGTTGCACGCAGTAGGTGCATTTTTCCATCACGCCGCGGCTGCGCACCGAAACGTCCGGATTGCGCTGTAGCTTCAGGCTGGGCGTTTCGAAATCGCTAAACAGGAAGAAGTTGAAACGGCGCACCTTGTAGGGGCAGTTATTGGAGCAATAGCGCGTGCCCACGCACCGGTTGTAGACCATGTCGTTCAGGCCTTCGGAGCTATGCACGGTGGCCTGCACCGGGCAGACCAGTTCACAGGGCGCGTTCTCGCAATGCATGCAGGGAACCGGCTGGTTGTAGATGGCCGGGTCGCTCTCATCGCCCTGGTAGTAGGAATCGACGCGCAGCCAGTGCATGGCGCGTCCGCGGCGCACTTGGTCCTTACCCACCACGGCAATATTGTTTTCCGCCTGGCAGGCGACTACGCAGGCCCCGCATCCGGTGCAGGAGTTGAGATCGATAGCCATGCCCCAGGCATGGCCTTCATACTTCCATTCCGGATAAAGCGAGAGTGCTTTCGGCGGATTCTCCGCGCCTTCGTGCGGCGCTTCGGGATTCTTTCTGAAATCCGCCAGGTCGGCACGGTGAATGATGTGGCGGCGGTCGGGAGTCTCCAGTAGATGAAAATTCTGCGTGTCGGCGAATTCGTACTTTCCGCCGGCCTTCACGGCCTCCATGCCAATGTCCTGCCAGAGGGCTTTCGCCGTGCGCAATCCGTAGGGGTTGAACCCCGTGCCGGTACCCGCGCGTCCGGCGTGGGTGCGGCCGTAACCGAGGTGGAGTGTGGCCGCGCCGTTGACATGGCCGGGCTGGATAAATACCGGCGCGTTGAGCGAGCGGCCTTCATAGGTAAGCTTCAGCATGTCGCCCTTCTGCACGCCGAGGCGGTGCGCGGTGGCCGGGCTAATGAAAGCAGCGTTGTCCCAGGTCAGCTTGGTGATGGGCTTGGGCAGTTCCTGCAGCCAGCCGTTGTTGGCGAAGCGGCCGTCGTAAATAGTGGGGTCGGGACGGAAAATGACTTCCAGTTTGCCGCCCAATTGCTTGGCCCTGGCGCGCGCGCTGAGAGCTTCCCCGCGAACCGTAAGAGTCTTCACCGGCAGCGCCGTGTTGGGCACTATGCCGTCATGCACCGCGCGCCGCCACCAGGCTTCGAAATCGGCGCCCGGATGCTGGCCGTTCCAATAGCCTTTCACAATTTCGTAAGGCGTCTTTTCGGGCTGGTCGGTGAAGGATTGCAGCAACTGCATCGCCGAGCGCCCGCCGTAGAGCGGCTGGATCAGCGGCTGCTGGATGGTGACCGTGCCGTCAAAGGCGCGCGCGTCTCCCCAGGTTTCGAGGAAATGCGTTTCCGGCACCTGCCACTGGCATACCTGGCTGGTTTCATCGGCGTATAGACCGAGACGAATCCGCAGCTTGGCTTTCTTCAGGCGGTCGCTAAGCCCGAGTTCCACCGGCGCCGTGAATGCCGGGTTGCCACCGATGACGATCAGCACCTCCACCGCGCCGGCATCCAGATCCTTCACCAGATCCTGCAGCGACGCCAGTTGATCCACGGGGTTGGCTTCGATCGAATCGGTGTGGAACACCGTTTTGCCGACGTTGCCCAGCTTCTCGTTCATGATGGCCGCGAGAGAGTGAACGATGGGCGGCTGCTGCTCGCCCGCGATCACGATGCTCGCGCCCTTGTTCAGTTCCAGATCGCGCGCAATCGGGCCGAGCCACTTGTAGACATCGTGGTTCTCGCCGGTCTTCGGACCCTGCGCGATGCCGAGCGAGATGGCCAGCGCCCAGGCGAACTCTTCGACGTCGCTGGCGCGCAATGCCAGCCGGTGGTCGGCCTTGGTGCCCGTCGGGGTGGGCATTGGCTCCACCACGTATAGGCGATTCATCGTGTCGCTGGGTTCGCCTACGCGGCGGCGCTTGGCGAACTGGCGCGCGTAGCGCAGGCTGGCCGGACCGGATGCCAGGAAGTCGGCATCCAGCGAAACCACAATGTTGGCGTTGGTGAAATCGTAATAGGTATTGACCGGTTGTCCGTATGCCTGCGTGGCCGCGGCGCGCGCGCTGTGCGGCCCGGCGGGATCCCACTGATGCCACTTGGCGCCCGGATACAGCTTCTGTATGGTGCGAAACTGCTCCGCCATGCTCGGCGAAGTCAGCGTCTCGGTGAGAAAACGGATGCCCGCGCCATTCCGGGCTTTCTGCTGCGCCAGGGCATCTCGCAGGGCGCCGGTGAACCCGCCCCAGGAACTGATTTCTCCGTTGTGGCTGAGCGCCTGGGATCGGTCGGGGTCGTATAGTTGCAGCACCGAAGCCTGCGAGTAAGGGTCGCAAGCGCCAAGCGTGGCCGGGTGCCCGGGGTTGCCTTCCATCTTAGTGGGCCGGCCCTCATGGCTCTCGACCAGCACTCCGTTGGCGACGCCGTTCAACGTCACCGCGGTGGCGAAGAACAACGGGCGCCCCGGAATCAAGTCTTCCGGTTGCCGCACGTACGGCATGATCTGTTCGGTGGGTTGGCGCGTGCAGGCAGTCATGCCGGCCAGGGCGAGAGAGGCGCCCATCAGCTTCAGAAAATTGCGCCGGCCTTCGACGGGGTCTTCGTCATCGCTCCAGCCGACGGCCTGGCGCGGAAACTCCCGCTCCAGCAGGTCCTGGAACTCGGGCGTTGCCGCCAGGTCGTCCAGGCTGCGCCAATAATCGCGCCCGCGAGCGCCTTCCAGCCGGGCCCAGAGGGCGCTCCGTACCGCGGCCAGGTCCGTATTCTTTTGTGGATCGCTCATCGGTGGCAAGTGGAACAGCTAGTCAGCGCGCGCGCGTTTTGAATCTTGTATTCGGCAACCAGTTTGCGGCCGATCTCTTCCTGATCGCCGGCTGGCTGGTAACCCATGGTGGTAATGAACTCGCGCGGTCTTACGTATTTTTCGGGGTTTCGATGACAATTCAGACACCACTCCATCTGGAGCGAGTTCACCTGATAGGTGAGCGGCATGCGGTCCACTCTGCCGTGGCAACTCTCGCAGCCCACGCCCTTGTTCACGTGAATGCTGTGGTTGAAATAGACGAAATCGGGCAAGTCGTTCACCTTGGTCCAACGAATCGATTGATTGGTACGGTAACTCGCACGCACCGGTTCCAGCGTGGGGCTCGTGCTCCATATCTGCGAGTGGCAGTTCATGCACGTCTTAGTAGGCGGAATGTTGGCGTAACTGGAGATTTCCACCGAGGTGTGGCAATACTGGCAGTCCACACCAAGCCCGCCGACGTGGTGCGCGTGGCTGAACGGCACGGGTTGCTCGCGGGCTTGCGTTGCCCGCGTGACGTAGTCCGACCGGCTCAACCGGTCGATTGCCCAGACGGTGAGTCCCAGCATAAACACAGCGCCAAAAATGGTGGCCCGCGTGAAGGTATTCGTGCTGCGGCGAAAGATTTGGGACATGGCTTACCTGGGTCCCCTTCCAAGCGTCAAGGATGTGTTGTTTCGCATCAGGAAAACCGCCGCTCAGTTCTTGTTACCCGAGGAGGCTCTACGCGGCACACCTCAGTTGAATGATGCAGTGACGAAGAGTTTGTCTTCATTTTATCGGATCGCGGGCACGCCCCACAATTCGCGCTGATGTGTGCGAGCGGCGAGTTTTCCACAGACTATTTACGTCCTAGTAAGGAAAAGGAATTCTCGTGCCGGCTTCTGCCGTCCGCTGTACAGACCGCGAACTGGGCGGCCGGCGCACCTGGCCGGGGCCGGTCCCATAGCGACCCGCCAGCGTATTCGCCGTCCTTGCGCACCGCGTAAAAGCTAATATCAATCTCCGCCAGCCGCGCCAAATCGTTGTCAAAATTACGCGACACCCGTTTCAAGGTGTCGAGAATCGCCTCTTTCGGCGACATCCCGTGCCGCATGTTCTCGACCACCGTGTGCGCGCCGCAAACCCTCAAATTCTCTTCTCCACGACCCGTGGAACCAGCGCCCCCGACATCCTGGTCTAACCAGAGACCGCCGCCGAGAATCGGCGAATCGCCGCAACGGCCGGGGATTTTCCACGCCATCCCGCTGGTTGTGGTCACCGCCGACATTTCGCCCTTTTCGTTCAACCCGATGCAATTGATGGTGCCGTGGGGAGGGTGGACCGCCACCTGATACGCCCAGCCGAGCATATCGTCCTCCACGCCGGGAAACGCCTTCCTCAATTCGGCGATTTTCTTCTTCGGCGGAGCATCGGTGAGGGACTCCCAGTTGGTGTGTCCGTTCTTGTCGCGCATTTCGCGCTTCCAGGTGCGCCACGCCAGGCGCGAGCGCTCAGTGTTCAGGTCTTCTTCCTGAAATCCGTAGGCCTTGGCGAAACGCAGCGCGCCTTCGCCCACCAGCATCATATGCTCGGTTTCCGCCAGCACCAACTGCGCAATTTTCGAAGGCGTCTTGATGCCGCGCAGCGCCCCCACCGCACCACCGCGCCGCGTGGGTCCGTGCATGCAACTGGCATCCAGCTCCACCACGCCGTCTTCATTGGGAAGACCGCCGTACCCCACGCTGGTATCGCGCGGATCCAATTCCACGATATTCACGCCGGCGATCACGGCGTCCAGCGTATCGCCCCCGCCCTTGATCAGCTCCATGGCCTTGGCGCAGCAGTTGATGCCGCCGTTGAAAGCGTTGGCACTGGATACCACAACCGGTTTGGGGCGTGCTTGAGCGGCGGCCCGCTGCGCAATGGGAAGCGCAGCCACGCCCAACATCACCGCCCGCCTGCTGAGACTCATATCTGTCATGAAGATTCCCCTTCCGCCTGTGGCGGCACAACGTTTGCCCGCCGGGTGCGAACGCAACGGAGCGCTGAATATGCGAAAGTTTTCACATTATGTCATACGCCAAGCGGGAGGGAGTAGTCCGGTGGCAAAGGCGCTCAGAGTTCAGCTCTCGGACTTCATTCGCTGGCGAGTGCCCGGCGCACTACGTCCGGCTCTTTCGCAAGGACGGACAAGTACGCGCGGGCGGCCGAGTCCGGCTGACGCCCACCCTGTTCCCCGGCACGGGCGGCACTCTGGGAACCCATGTGCGGGAACGCACCTGATACACTGGGGCGCATGAGGGTCTCGACCATCGCATTGCTACTCCTCGCTCTGTGCGCCGCCGTGGCGCAGCAGAAGGGGAAGAAACCGGCGGACGTCGAGATTCTGGAAACCAAGGCGGTGCGCGAACTCACCAAAATCTCGGTGGATGGCAAGGTCCGGGTCACCGCCGAAAAGCCGCTGAAAGGGTTGGTCATCGTCTTCGATTTCCGCTCGGCGGAGAAAGAAGTCGTGACCAGCCAAAAGGCCATCATCGACGAAGAGACCCTGGAAACGGGAGTGGAAGGCGTCTTCCACTCCGAAATGGCCGATTCCGCGCGCGCCGTCCGTTACACCCTCCGAGCCTTCGACATACACGAAAGAGAGCTCCGCGTGGCCAATCCGGGCCCCTATCCTGTCGAATAGGCAAGAGCCCCCGCCCCTTTTTACAAAGTATTTACAAGTTCACCATCACCTCATACCGGCCCGCTCGTAGCATTAATTTAGACGCCAACTCAAGGAGGGCGCATGGCAATGCTTCAGGTAGGCAACGATCGTCAGGTGATGCCGTATTGCGACGAACACCTCGCGATGGACTTCACCCAACAGGCTGTGATACTAGACTCGGAGCGCATGATTTTGACCCGTAAGGAATACGATTTGCTGGCGTTATTGGTGCAGCACGCGGGCGAAATCATCCCGCGCGAAGCGCTTTTGATGCAGGTCTGGGGCTACGGCGTGGAGATTCGCACGCGCACGCTCGACGTCCACGTGCGCCGGCTGCGCAAGAAACTGGGCGGCTATGCCGACCAGTACATCGAGACCATCTTCGGCATTGGATATCGCTTCCAGCCGTTCCATGCCCCGCGGTTCTTTCAGACCCACGTGGTCAAACCGGCCATGGCGTTCGGCGCGTAAGCCCGGCGCATTACGTTTCTCCCGCGCCGCTTGAGCGGGCGCACAAAGGTGGCTGAATTGACACCCCCTTCTGGTGCTGTTAGCCTGAGTTTTCATGCCAGCCCCGCCCGCTCTTCGCTACACGCCCTTGCACTCTGTCCATCGTTCGCTCGGCGCCAGGATGGTGGATTTCGGCGGGTGGGACATGCCCGTCCAATACTCCGGAATCATCGACGAGCACAAAGCCGTGCGCAACGCGGTGGGCATGTTCGATGTCAGCCACATGGGCGAGATCGAAATTCGCGGGCGCGAAGCCGCCAAACTCACCGATACCGTCACCACCAACGCCGTCCACAAGTTGAAGCTCGGCCAGGCCCATTACTCCGGCCTGCTGTATGAGCACGGCGGCTTCGTCGACGACATTCTGGTCCACAAGGTGACCGACGATCATTACTTCCTCTGCGTCAACGCCTCCAATCAGGATAAGGATTTCGAGCACATCGTCGCGCAGAACCATTTCGACGCCATCGTGGAGAATACCGGCGAGCGCTACGCACAGATCGCCATCCAGGGGCCCAAAGCCCGGGCGACCCTACAAAAACTGACGCCGGTGGATCTCAGCGGCATTCAGTATTATTGGTTCGCCGACGGCGAAGTCTCGGGCACGCCCGCGCGCATCGCACATACCGGGTACACCGGCGAGGACGGTTTCGAAATTTACGTGCCGCCGGCCGATGCCGAACGGATGTGGAAGCTTGTGATGGATGCCGGCGCCGAATTCGGCATCAAACCCTGCGGGCTCGGCGCGCGCAATACCCTGCGGCTGGAGGCCAAGATGGCGCTCTACGGCCACGAAATCGACGCCTCCATCTCGCCGCTCGAAGCCGATCTCGAGTGGATCGTCAAACTCGACAAGGGCGAGTTCGTGGGACGCGATGCGCTGCTCAAACAGAAGCAGAACGGTCTGCGGCGCAGGCTGATTGGTTTCGAAATGCGCGGCCGCGGGATTGGCCGCGATGGCTACGAAGTCTTCCTCAACGGCGCCGCGGCCGGTTGGGTCACCAGTGGCGGCCCGGCGCCTACCCTCAACAAGAACATCGGATTGTGTTACCTTCCGGCACAGCAGTCGGTTCCCGGAACCAGCATTCAAATTATGATCCGCAACCAGCCAGTGGATGCGGTGACGGTGGAGACCCCGTTTTACAAACGAGCGAAATAAATATGTATCCAGATAATTTCCGGTATACGAAGGAACACGAGTGGGTGCTCGCCGATGGCGACGCCGGCACTATCGGCATCACCGACCATGCGCAGCAGGAACTGGGCGACATCGTCTACGTGGACCTGCCAAAGGTGGGAACCAGAATCGAGGCGGGGAAATCGCTCGGCTCGGTGGAGAGCGTGAAGGCGGTTTCCGACATCTACGCGCCGGTCAACGGCGAGATCACCGAGATCAACGAATCCCTGGCCGATGCGCCGGAGAAGCTGAATACGGATCCCCACGGCGCGGCGTGGCTGGTGAAAATCCGGCTCAGCAACCCGGAAGAGATTCAGCATCTGATGTCGGCGGCGGACTATCTAAGTTATGTAGGAGCCGAAAAGTAGTTGCGCTATCTTCCGAAATCCGCATCTGAGCGGCGGGCCATGCTGGAGACTTGCGGCGTGACTTCGCCTGATGAGTTGTTCGCCCACCTGCCCGAAGAGGTTCGGCTGAACCGCACCCTGAATCTGCCGCCGGGCATCTCCGAATACGAAATTGTGGAGTACTTCCGGAGCCGCGCGTCCCAGTGCGCCCTCGGCTACGCCAGCTTCCTCGGTGCCGGCGTGTACAACCATTTCCGTCCGGTGCTGGTGGATACCGTAGTTTCGCGCGGCGAGTTCCTTACGTCCTACACGCCGTACCAAGCCGAGATCGCGCAGGGCACGCTCACCGCCATTTTCGAATTCCAGACCATGATCTGCCAACTCACGGGCATGGACGTGGCCAACGCCTCAATGTACGATGGCTCCACTGCCGTGCCCGAGGCCGCCATGATGGCGGTGCGCGCCACCGGCAAGGCCCGCGTACTCATCGCCAAAAGCGTCCACCCTGAGTATCGCGAAGTGCTCAACACCTACGCCAAACATCAAGCCATGCCGGTGACGGAGTTCGGCTACGTGGCCGAATCCGGCAACCTCGATCTGGAAGACCTGGAAAGTAAGATGGACGCTCTCACCGGCGCGGTCATCATCCAGACGCCGAATTTCTTCGGCATCGTGGAGCAGGTGAAGGCGGCGGCGGAAATCGCCCACCGTCACGGCGCG
>JANYJN010000730.1 GCA_025358475.1 Candidatus Solibacter sp. | reverse complement strand
CAGGGCGTGGCCGAACTGGGTAGTAACCCGGCCTGGATTCATATCGAAATCCGAGACTACCTGGCCGGCCTCACCAACTTGCCGGTCTACGTGGAAAACAATGTCCGAGCCGCCGCCGTTGCCGAGTACGCTCATGGCACTGCCGATGTACAAGGTGCACATTGCCTGCTCTTTGTGTTGGTCGGAGAAGGCGTCGGCATGGCGATCGTGTTGGATGGCAAGGTGCACCATGGGCCGCACATGGCAGCGGGGGAAATCGGACAGATGGTGATAGCCGATCAGGGCGGGCCGGAGCGGCACAACCGCCCGGGCTGCCTGGAGGCGCTCGCCTCTGATCTGGCTACGTGCGATCGTTATAATAATCTGGCCGGCACCAAGATCCGCTCATCCAACTCCAGCAATTGCCCACAGCAGATGCGGCAAGTCTGCCAGCTCGCCATGGAGGGCGATCCACACGCTCGCGCGGCAGTGACCGCGACTGCGCGATATCTCGGCATCGGAATCGCGAACACGGTCTGGGCGCTGGACGCCGACGCTGTGGTGATTGACGGAACGGTGACTGAAGCCTGGCCCCTCGTTTCCGCAGCCATCCGCGATCAATTCCCGGAAGGCCCCCTGTTCCTGAATTTCCGGAATCTGGTCCTGCGACCCTCCGCGCTCGGGGGGAGTGCGGCGGTGATTGGCGCGATTACGCTTCCCCTCGCTCCGATTTTCTCCTACGATGGAACCTTCGTCTAAGACGTCCGCGCGGTCGCGGCGCTTAGGCGCGGAGCGGGTAGGCTTCAAGATGGCTGATTCAGTAGAGCGATTCGGCTGGCAGACGGCGAACCAACTGGGGCAGCGCTGGCTCGACCCTCAACGCCGAGCCGGGGCCGGACAGTTCGAGTACGTCGACTTGGGCACCCTAAAACTGGTCCCGGCAGGCGAAGCTACCTCTCGATCAACTTCGTCGTGTGCCGGCACTCAGCAGTCGCCGATGTCTCGGCGCTCACCAAGAATGACCCATTTGCGATCGGATAGAGTAACCCATGACAAGCGCCGTGCCTTCATCCGCAATCTACAGATAGGGAGGGTGTTATCATCCCCGCCAAAAGCGGTTCGCTGGGTCGGGGTTCGTGAGCAAACCCAAGTCATTTCTTACGAGTGCCAAAGCGCCGATGCCAGCGTGGGCCTCAACCTGAGCGTAACACCTGGATGGCCCTGCGACGAATCGGCGTCGGGGGGACAGCCGTTACAATATGCACGTGGGCGAGGGCGGAAGCTGCCTATCGTGATTTGTCTGCTCGACGCAGTGACCGGGTACGGATACTGCTCTTGAATGCGTTTTGTGGCACGTGACGGGAAGGAATGATCAGCATGAAGAAGTGGCGCACGCATCTTGTGCGTGCCGCAGTGCCGGCCCTGCCCGGTGTGGCGGCAGATGTGTCGCACGAGATGTCGAGCCGGCGCGCGACTGGCGACGCGCTAGAGTGGCGTGATTCCGCCTCCGCGTTCTGGCGTGGAGCAGCGGATGCCGTGATGGAGCGGGACAGCCACGCTCGTCCGGTCCCGCATCACCGCACCGAGGTACGCTCGCGTTGGACAACGGATCACCTGTACTTCCTCTTCTCCTGCTCCTACGAGGAGCTTCACCTGAAGCCGGCGCCGAAGCTCGACGCCGAGACCAATGAGCTGTGGAATTGGGACGTAGCCGAGGTGTTCCTTGGGGCCGACTTCCACGACATCCGGCGTTACCGGGAGTTTGAAGTGTCGCCTCAGGGCGAGTGGGTCGATCTCGACGTAGACCTGAACAAGCCGCATCATGAGGACGGCTGGGTATGGAGTTCGGGTTTTAAGGTGGCGGCGCGCATTGATGCGGATCACAAGATCTGGTACGGCACGATGCGCATCCCCTACACGTCGATCGATGCGCGTCCGGCAGCAGATGGCAACACGCTGCGCATGAACCTGTACCGCTCGCAGGGCCCCGTGCACCAGGGGATCGCCTGGCAGCCCACGGGTAAAGAGACCTTCCATGCGCCCGAAGCATTCGGCACGCTGCGCCTCGTCGATTGACGGCAGCTCAGAGTTCCTGGCCTGTGGCGAGCATCGGCGCTCGATAGTCGCGCTGGCGTTCGGGCGGCGTGTCTCCATGCCATACCCGACACTGCAAGCCGCGTCTCAGCCGAACTGAAAGATCCTGGCCAAGGGGTCCTCACGTAGGCCATCGAGCTGCTGGTGGGCCCAGACCATCAATCTGCGATAACATCTTTGTAATGCCAGCCAGCAACCTAGCGCGTCGTGCATTCTTGCGCTCCGCGACTGCGGCGACCGCCGCGTCAGCCTTCGCCACCCCCCTGATCTCAGCCTCCGAGCGTATCTCCACTGCATTCATCGGCGCCGGCGTCATGGGGCCAGAGAATCTCAAGGCGGCAGCAGCGCTGCCTGCCGCTGCCAGGCCAACCTTTCGAGCCCGGGTCGGCATCAATATCTACAGTCTCCGCTACCTGGCGGAGAAAGACCTGCCCGCCACCCTTGCCATGATCCGGGAACTCGGAATCCAAGAAGTGGAAGTTGGCGAGCTGTACGGGCGAAGTGCCGCCGAGTTCCTCGGGCTTCTCAAAGCGGCCGGCTTGCATGCAACTTCATTCGGAGCCGCATACGAGGCTCTGGACAGGGACCCCGACGCCGTGGCCGGCGTGGCCCGAACCCTGGGTGCCAGCTACGTCGTCTGCTCCACCATCCCGCACAGTTCGAAACATCTGGCCGCCAAGGATTGCGCGCCCGCGGCAGACAATCTGAATCGGTGGGGCGAGCGCCTGGCCGCTTCCCGACTCCGCCTGTGCTACCACACCCATGGCACCGAATTCGATCCTTCGCCCGACGGCACCCTGTTCGACACATTGGCGAAGCTTACCAATCCGAAGTTCGTCCACTTTGAAATGGACATCTTCTGGATTGTCTACGGCTATCAGGATCCCGTCAAACTCCTCCGGCGTTATCCCGGCCGCTTTCCTCTGATGCACATCAAGGACATTCGGAAGGGCACCGTTCTTGGCGGATCACCGGCCGAGGTCCGCGAAGAAGACAGTGTTCCCCTTGGCACCGGTCTGGTCGACGTCAGGGCGGCGTTACTGGCGGCACGGACCTGCGGAGTGCAGCACTACTATTTGGAAGAAGAAGCCGTTGACGCTGTCCCGCAAATCCGGCAGAGCCTCCGCTTTCTGGCCAGCCTTCGCTAAGTGACGGCAGGAACGAAGATGCCCATCCCGCGGATGCCGCCCACTCGCGGCTCCTGGCTCGCCATTGAGATTTGACCGGAGCGGGATGGAGCCACCGGGCACCCGTGCCGTTGAACGATCGATATCTGGGAGGGAGCCTCCACTATCACCATGCCTGAATCCGCACCAGCTTGTGAGCATCTCCGCAAAGACCATCGAGTCATCGAGGAGCGCCTGGACATCCTCTTAGCCGCGCTTCTGCGACTCACTCCCGAGCTCATCCCCGAAATCCAAGCGACCGTTCGCACGCTTCAGGACCTTGCCGCCATCCATTTCGAGAAGGAGGAGACGATCTTCTACCCGAAGGTCCGACCGCTGCTTCCCGATCTACTGGATCGCATGGACGTGCAACATGAAGAGGTTCGCGAGGTGGAGCGGTACCTCGCGGAATTGCTGGCCGAGCCGCCGCAACCGCCGGATTCCCGCTGGCTGAGCGAAGTGCGCTCGTTTGGCATCGAGTTTCACGACCGGATCCAGCACCACATCGTGGACGAAGAAGACCAACTCCTACGGTTGGCCGAGGACCGGCTCACCGCGGAAGAGCAGGAGAGCCTGGCTGCCGCGATGAGCGCGGTGCAGAGCCGGATCACCTCGATTTGATCGTTGGGGTGGCCGCTCCCGCACCGCGTCTGGCCGCCATTTCGACGCCCACGGCCTCACGGTCGGAGGCAGAAAGAATGCGCGTGGCGAAGGGGAAGACTTCGGTGTCTTCAATGGCGATGTGATTGCGATACAGCTTTGCCAACTGGTCGAGCACGGTGGAGAGCCGGGATGCG
>JANYJN010000652.1 GCA_025358475.1 Candidatus Solibacter sp. | reverse complement strand
CAGGAAGCATTGATCCGGGGGCTGGAGAAAACGGCCATCGGGGAGCGGAGCGGCGAATCGTCCGGCGCTTTTGTCTGCAGTGCTCAATGCCGGGCATGCCGGTAGTGGGCCAAGCTGGAAATCAGGTCACTTGGAACCATTTCTTTTTTGTGGGGCTCAATATCCCACCAGCGCTGGGTGCACGACACAGAATTGGAGTAGGTTCTACGCTAGGATTCTCTAGCTTACGTGGCCCAGAGGCTCCCGTTTTTTCGTTATACTGTTGTTTTCCCCCTTTAGAACACAGGAGTTCTGCCTAACATGTTTGATCTGTTTCGAAGCCGAGATAAACTCGTACGCATCTTCTTGGGAGCGCTGCTGCTGGTGGTGGCGGCTTCCATGCTCATGTACCTGGTGCCGAGCTACAACACGGGGACGACGAGTTCGGACTTGGTCGTCGCGGAGATCGGCAGCGATGCGATCACCCTGGCGGAGACCCAGCGCGTGATTCAGTCTACGATCAAGGGCCGCCAGTTGCCGATGGAGATACTGCCGAACTACATTCCGCAGATGGTGGACCAGATGGTGACCGAGCGGGCCATGATGTATGAGGCCGATCGCCTCGGATTACGGGTGAGCGATGCCGACGTGGCCGATAGCATTCGGCAGATGGTGCCGAGCCTTTTCCCCGACGGCAAGTTCGTGGGCAAGGAAGCCTACGCCGGAATGCTGGCGCAGCAGAACATGACCATCGACCAGTTCGAGAGCGACCTGAAGCGCCAAGTGCTGCTCACCCGCTTGCGGGACATCGCGATGGAAGGCACCATCGTGACCCAGCCCGAGATTGAGGCCGCCTTCCGCAGGAAAAGCGAGAAGATCAAGGTGGCGTTCGTCCGCTTGACGGCAGACAAGTATAAGGCCGAATCCCAACCCACCGCGCAGGAAATGCAGCAGTTCTACAAGGCCAACCCTGCCCGCTACACGTCGCCCGAGAAGAAGAACCTGACGGTTCTGGTGGCCGACCAAGCCAAATTGGAAGCCATGGCAATCCCGGTCGAGGCCGACCTGCAACGCATGTACTCGCAGAACCGGGAGGCCTTCCGCACGCCAGAGCGTGTGAAAGCGCGCCACATCCTGCTGAAGACCCAGGGCAAGCCGGCCAGCGAAGAAGCGGCGATCAAGGCCAAGGGGGAGAACCTCCTCAAGCAGATCAAGGGCGGCGCGGATTTCGCCAAACTGGCCAAGGAGAATTCCGAGGATCCCGGCTCCGGCGTAAACGGCGGCGACTTGGGCGACTGGATCACGCACGGCCAGATGGTGCCGGAGTTCGACAAGGCGATCTTTTCACTCAAGACCGGCCAGACCAGCGACCTGGTGAAAACCATGTACGGATATCACATCGTGCAGACCCTGGCCCGCCAGGATGGCGGTGTGCGCACCTTCGCCGAAGTGAAGAGCGAACTGGCGGCGCAGTGGAAGAAGCAGCGCGTCAACGATTTAATGCAACTGGCATCGGACAAGGCGCCGTCCGCACTACAGAAGGACCCGGCGCATCCCGAGAAGGTGGCCGCCGAATACAACATGCAGCTAGTGCGGGTCGACAACTATGTGGCCGGCACCCCGGTGCCCGAGTTGGGGCCGATGGCGGATTTCGACCAGGCTGTGGCCCCGCTCAAGAAGGGTGAAGTCTCCCAAGCCGTAAGCTCGCCCACCAGGATAGCGTTGGCGATGGTCAACGACGTCATCCCGGCGCATCCAGCCAGTTTCGAGGAAGTGCAGAACCAGATTCGCGACCTGATGGTGGCGAACCGCTCCAACGCGGCGGTGCAGAAGCACGCCAACGAACTGATTGAGAAGGCCCGGGCGATGGGCGGAGACCTCGAAAAGGCGGCGAAATCGATGGGGCTCGAGACCAAGACGTCCAACGAGGTCGACCGTACCGGCAATATCGAGGGAATAGGATTAGCTAGTTACTTGTCCGAAGGCTTCACCAAGCCGGACGGCAGCCTTATCGGGCCGATGAGCGTGCCGGATGGAGGCACCATCGTGACCAAGGTAATTTCCCACAGCGGCGCCGATCTGTCGCAACTGGGGGCGCAGCGCTCTATCATTCGCGACGAGATTAAGAGCCAGCGCGCCCGCGAGCGGAACGCCCTGTTCGAAACCGGCGTGAAGGACATGTTGATCAAACAGGGGAAGATCAAAATCCACCAGGACGTGATCAACCGGCTGATTGGCAACTACCGCTCCAGTTAGCGAATGCTTCAAACTCTCATCGACTTCCTGCGGTCGCTCACGGACCCGGACAAGCTGATCCACCTGCTCAGCACGCTACTCTCCGGCTGGTACGGCTACGCGGCGCTGTTTGCCATTGTTTACTCGGAAACCGGGCTGCTGGTGGGGTTTTTCCTGCCGGGCGATTCGCTCCTGTTCACCGTGGGCGTAGTGGCGGGCGCGGGGCAGTTGGATATTGCGTGGGTCAACCTGCTGCTGATGGCAGCGGCAATTCTGGGCGATTCCACCGGGTTTCTGCTGGGGCGGCAGACCGGTCCGAAGATCTTCAGCCGGCCCGATTCTCACCTCTTCAAGCAGGAGTACGTGACGCGGACGCACGCGTTCTACCAGAAGTACGGCGGGAAGACCATTGTGTATGCCCGCTTTGTGCCCATCGTGCGCACCTTCGCGGCGTTCATCGCGGGCGTGGGCAAAATGCCCTACCTCAAGTTTCTGCCGTTCAGCGTATGCGGAGGCGTCGGCTGGATTTTTACCATGACGATGCTGGGATATTCGCTGGGCAACGTACCGTTCATCCACCGCAATTTCGACAAGGTCATCCTGCTGATCATCTTCGTCTCCCTGCTGCCCACGATTATTGAAGTGTTCAAGGCGCGGCGCAAGTCAACTCTTAAGTCCTACTAGACCGGCGGCGAACAGGCGGTCGTCCACCCGGCCCAACCGTGCCGCCAGATTCGGTCGCAATAGCGGCGTGTGCTTGATGGTCACGAGATATTCCGGGATCGTCCAGACGTCCTCCTCCGCGGTCATCCAGTGAATGGAATCGAAGCGGCGCAGGTTGACGGGCCGCGAATAGTGACGCAGCGTCTTCTCGCGTTTGAGGTTGTAGTAATGCTCGAAGTAGCTCATCGCCAGCTCGCGGAGGGTGCGGTAGACCGGTTCGCGATAGCGCAGGCCGGAGTAGTTGGATTTGGCCAGCGCCCCCCAGTGGCCGCGGTTGCGAAAAATGGCGAGCACATGGTCGTCGTCGCGCACCGCCTCGAAATCCAGTAGCAGGGGCGGGTGGCCGAGCATGCGCAGGGCGGCCGCGCCGAAGAGCGCGCCTTCCATGCAATGCGCGGTGCGGTCGCGCAGCACGCGGCGCGGAGAACGGCAGGTCTCGCCGTCGCGCTCCTTGTTATAGGCTAAGTCGTCCAGGTAGCGCTGAATCTTCTCAGGAGTAGTCAGGTGCCGGAAGACGGCGCGTTCGGCGGCGACGAAAGTGTGCGGGGCCATCGGCAACAGAGTAGCGTAGTTTGCGAGGGCTGCCCCTTACGCCACCCGCTCCTGGTCCTTATACTGCAGTTGATATAGCTTCCAGTAAATGCCGCGCTGCGCCAGCAGTTCCTGGTGCGTCCCGCTCTCGCGCAGCTTGCCTTTGTGCATCACCAGAATGCGGTTGGCGCGTTGGATAGTAGAGAGGCGGTGCGCAATCACCACACTGGTGCGGCCTTCCACCATCCTGTTGAGCGCGTCGCGAACGCGGAATTCGGTCTCCGTATCGACGCTGGATGTGGCCTCGTCCAAAATAAGGTATCGGGGATTGTGCGCCAGGGCGCGCGCGAAGCTGATCAACTGCTTTTGCCCGGTGGAGAGGCCGCTGCCGCGCTCGCGGATACCGTGGCCGAAGCCCTCCGGCAAGCCGCGGATGAACTCCATCAGATTGACCTGTTCGGCCGCCGCTTCCACTGCATCGTCATGGATGCCCTCCGTGCCCAGCCGGATGTTCTCCGCCAGGGTGCCGGTGAACAGGTAGGGATCCTGCAAGACCGCGCCGAACATGCGCCGCAGTTCCAGCGGGTCGAAGGCGCGCACGTCCACGCCGCCCACCCGGATACTGCCGCGCTGCACGTCGTAAAAGCGCAGCAGCAGGCTGATCAGCGTGGTCTTGCCCGCTCCGGTATGGCCCACCACGGCGATGGTTTCCCCGGGGGCGATGGTGAAACTCACGTCGCGCAGCACCCAGTCTTCGCCCTGGTACGCGAACCACACGTGGTCGAACTCGATGGGCGATATCTCCTCCGGAGCGGGTTCGGGAGCCACCGGCGCCACCACCTGGGGGACGGTATCCAGCAATTTGAAAATGCGCTCCGAGGAGGCCATAGCCGATTGCAGAATGTTGTATTTCTCGCTCAGGTCCTGAATGGGACGAAAGAAGCGCAAGCCGTATTGGAGGAAGGCCGCCACCACGCCCAACGACAGTGCCCCGGCCTGCACGCGGAAACCGCCGTAGGTCAGAATGCCGGCCAGCGCCAGCATCGAAATTGACTCCACCACCGGGTAGAACCAGCCGTACGCCGTGATGGCATCCTTGAAGGCGAGCATGTGCTGGCGGTTCACCTCAGCGAACTCCTGGCCGGCGAGGCGCTCCCGATTGAAGAGTTGCAACACCACAATCCCCGTTATGTGCTCCTGCAAGTAGGAGTTGATCCTGGCGATGGCCACACGGATGCGGCGGTAGCTCTCAGCCACGCTGCGGCGGAAGATCGCCGTGGTCAGAATCACGAAAGGCATGGCGGTGAGCATGATGGCCGTCAGCACCGGGCTGAAGCTGAACATGATGCCCAGGATGAAGACCAGCACCAGCAGGTCGCCCAGAATGGTCACCAGTCCCGAGGCGAAGAGATCGTTCAGCACGTCGACGTCGCTGGTCACGCGGGTCACCATGCGGCCCACCGGGTTGCGATCGTAGAACGCCAGGTCGAGGTCCTGAAGGTGCTGCATGAGTTGGCGGCGCAGATCGAACATGGCGAGCTGGCCGGTGTACTGCATCAGGTACGTCTGCACGAACTCGCAGACAAAGCCACAGGCCAGCACCGCCAGGTAGACCAGTCCGATGCGCGCCAGGCCGCTCGAGGGGTCGGCGGGCAGAAAGCGGGCCAGCAATCCGGGCGACTGCCCCGCGACGGGAGCGATGTAGCGGTCCACCGCGGTTCGCGTCAGTAGCGGCCCCAGCACCTGCAGAGCGGATTGCGCCAGCAGGAAGACCAGCGAAACCGCTATCCGCATGCGGTAGGGGCGCATGTAACCCAGCAGGCGGCGCATCAGCCGGGAGTCGTATGCTTTGCCGAGAACTTCTTCTTCCACTCCCTCCAGTCTAGCGGCTGTGGGAATCGTTGTTCCGAATCACTTCTTCCAGGGCAGTGTTCACCGCGGCTGAATAAGTTTTCGCTGCCAAGGCCTGGGTAGCCCTGCGCAACCAGACGCTCATCCAACAGAAGGCTTGTGCGCTTCACCTGGATTGGCGGTTAACTATAGCGGGGTGATCGGCCGATTGTCGCTTCCCATGCGGAAAGTATGCGTGGCGGCGACGCCGGGAGGCAGCGTGATCAGTTGGGGACGAATCAGCACCAGCACCTGGCCTTCGTCCGAATTGTGGGTATGCAGACT
>JANYJN010000585.1 GCA_025358475.1 Candidatus Solibacter sp. | reverse complement strand
CCGTCACCGAGGGCGCCGGAAACGGAAACGGTCTTCTCGAACCTGGCGAGGAGGCGACCATCTGGTTGCGGTTGCCGCAGGGTCTGGATCCATTTGACAAGAACAACTGGTGCCGGGCAAAGGTCTACAGCGCCTCGCCCTGGCTGACCGAAGTGGCCGATATCCAGGAGGACAAGCAACGGGAATGGACCTCTGGGCAGAACCGGACCAGCCTCGTGCGGTTGTCCAGCCAGGTGCCCGCCGGCGCCGAAATCCCGTTGATCCTCGATTGTGAGAGTTGGAGTTTCAGCTTCACGCCGGACGTGCGGTACGGCATGACACCGCTTTATCAAGCCTTCCAGTTCCACAAGCACTACCTGTTCGGCTGGAAGTGGACGGCGAGCCAATCCCCGGTCGACCGTTTTAAGGAGTAGCCGCAAATGCGCCCAAGTAAACTGAGAATCCGCTTCGAGTCCGAGCCCCGGTCGCTATACGCTGTCCCATCCCGCCGCCCGGTTCACGCTGGCAGCCGGCTGAGTGGAATGCTGGAAAAAGCCACCGTCAGAGTGGCAGACACGGGTTGGTAGCCGTGGCTGATCTCTACTGCCACACTGGCGAGGTCTCGCAACACAGGATCGGAACCCTACTCTCATGCGTCTGCCGCAAGATTATCTAGTCTCCCAACGCCTCAGGGCGCCATTGATGCGCAGCATCAATGGCATCGCACTGTTGAACCTGATCCGGGAACACGAACCGGTCTCGCGGGCGAGTCTTGCGAAGCTGAGCAACCTAAGCAAGCCGACTGTTTCCAGCCAAATGAAGACACTTGTGCGCCAGGGTTGGGTGATCGAAATCGGTCCCGGGAAGTCGAGTGCGAAAGGTGGCAAGAAACCGACGCTGATCCGCTTCAACTCCGATGCGGGCCGTTTGTTTGCCGTCGAGATCAATGCCAGGCAGGTTCGCCTGGCGGCTGCCGACCTGGAGGGTAAGATCGTAGCGGATGCCTCGTTTCCGATCGGCAGCGATCACTGCGCGGAGAGCGTGCTCGCCCTGGCGCGGCGCGGGCTGGAACACTTGATGGCCTGCCAGTCCGGCCCGACGGATCGACGCTTTATTAGCGTTGCCGCACCGGGCCGCGTCGACGTCGAGCGGGGCATCGTGCTGCAAGCCGGGAGCGTGTTCGACTGGCAGAACGTTCCGATCCGCGAGCAGTTTGAGCGGGACTTCCGCGCGCCCGTATGCGTGGATAACGACGTCAACATGGCCGCCATGGGAGAGCTTCAGTTCGGCGCCGCGCGCGGCGAGCGGGACGTGGTCCTGGTGAAATTGGAGACCGGCTTGGGGGCCGCCGTGGTAAGCCGTGGGCAATTGCTGCTGGGCAGCCACTGGGCGGCGGGCGAGATCGCCCACATGGTGCTCGATCCCGAAAACGCCGTTCAGGACTGGAATTCGCGCGGGTACCTTGAGTCGGTAGTTGGCTCGGACCGTATCCTGGCCGCGGCTCGGGCCGTGGGCAGTACCGCCCCGGCGGCACTGGAGTTTCTCATGGCGGCACGCTCCAGCCGCGGTAAGAAGCGCGCGGTCTTTGACAAGGTGACGTTGCATGTCGGCATCGCCATAGCCAACCTGATTGTCGCTTATGATCCGGCGCTGGTGGTGCTCCAGGGTAGCCTGCTGGGGGCCTTGGAGGAGGAAGTGCGGGCAATCGTCAAACGCGTGGTTCCCTGGGAAACGCGCATCGAGATCTCCAAAATCGGCGATGAGGCTGTGCTGTTGGGCACCATCGCCGCCGCGCGCAAACTGGCCTACGAGCGCATCGCCCGCCTATTCGACACGGGGACCCCCGGAGGCACTCAGCCGGACGCACGCATGCTTGCGGGCTCCTGAATCCCGTTCATGGCCCGGCCGGGCTCACCTGTGGACCACGTTTGGGTGGATTCCGTGTCCATTGCCATAGGCTTGGGGAGCTCGAATACGCCATACGCGGGCTGGGGTTTCGCGGGCTGAAACTGGCGCCGCCCGAGTCCGGAATGACGATCTGGTGGGGCGGGCTTTCGCCTGTCGACGCCCGCCCGCTGGCGCTTCTTACGTTATATTTCGAGCTTCCATGGCGTCCGGTATTCGCGGTGCAGATAGGGCCGGGCGCTTTCCTGAGCGACATTCCATCTGGCGTTGTCCCAGTCCAGACGCAGCTTGCTCCGGTACGCCGCGTTGCCCAGCAGGCAAGCCGTGGAGGATCGGACGCAGGTTTCGATGTCGCTGTTTGGGCGGCGGCGGCTGCGCACGCAGTCGAGGAAGTTCGCCCAGTGCAACGGATGCGGGTCTCTCTCGCGCTTCATCTCCAACGGCTGGATCCCGGAATGCTCTTCGGGCGTGACGCGGAAAAGCGCCCGGTCGACATACAGCGTTCCGAGCGTGCCATGAAACGTCAGGCCCATCAGCCGGGGCTTATTGGCTTCCGTGTTGTTGCAGCGGTGTTCCCAGGAGCCCAGACACCCTTCATATTCCAAACTGACCTGCAGCGTGTCTGGCACCTCGGTATCGTCCTTGAACCAGAACTTGCCGCCTATTGCCGTTACGGCCCGGGGCATGGGATCGCCCAGCGCCATCTGTAGGATATCGACCATGTGGACGCCCGAGTCGGTCAGGTAGCCCCCCGCGTAGTCCCAGAAGAAGCGGAAATAGGAGTACGCATCCGGGTAGACGCCGAAACGGTTTGGGTTGAACCGCCGGGATGGGGCCGGCCCGAGCCAGAGGTCCCAGTCCAGCCCGGGCGGGGGCGCCGCGTCCGGCGGGTTGCCGATTCCTGCCTGGGGCATGTTGGCGTAGATCCAACTCCGGCAAAAGGTAACCTTGCCGATGCCGCCGGAACGCACGATTTCGCAGGCCCGTTGGAAGTGCGCCCCAGAGCGCTGCCAGGTTCCGGCCTGCACCACGCGGCGATATTTTCGCGCGGCCTCGATGAGGAGGCTGCCCTCGTTGAGCGCCAGGCATACCGGTTTTTCGACGTACACGTCTTTGCCGGCCTTGCAGGCTTCTACAGCCATGTACGTGTGCCAGTGGTCCGGCGTGGAAATGCAGACGGCATCCACGGAACGATCCGCCAGGATCTCGCGGAAGTCACGGACCGTCTTTGGCGCCTGGCCGGCTTTCCGGGCGAGTGCGGCGGCTCGTTCCAGATTCGGTTGAAATACATCGCAGACGTAAGATGCCTGCGCGCCTTGCGCCATGGCGGCCTTCAGGTTTTCGCTGCCCATCACGCCGGTCCCGATGAAGGCTACCGATAGGCGATCGTTGGCCGCCCGAAGCAGGGGACTTAGCGCAGCGCCGCCCGCGGCTTTCAACAACTCCCTGCGGCCATAATTTTGACCTAGATCCAGACTCATATTTGTTCTCCTTATTCAGTGATCAATCATCGCGCCGAATGGCATCGGACACGGCTGGCCTGGCCTTCAGCCGGCTCACAGGCGGACGGGGGCGCCCGCCGAGCCGTAAGACAAGCAAAACGGTGAGAGCCTCCTTCGCTTCAATCCGGCAGCGGCCCCACGGGGGAAACGGTCAGGCGGTGTAGGTTCCGCCCCGCCAGCGCGACGCTACACATGGGGCCGGACTCCGCTGTTGACAATCAAAAACGCCTCATCAAATATGTTAGTTAATTTGGTTCCCTAACTCGATATTAGAACATGCCGGCCCAACCGATGCAATTCCAGAAATCCCGGTGCCGCCCGGTATCCACCGCCGAAGAAGTTGCCGAAGTCGGCGGCGAGGAAGGGAATCCAGAAACCCGCCAGCGTGTTTTCGAAGCGCAATCCCTGGCAACCAGAAAGATGGCGAACCAGTCGGTGACAAAAAACCAAACCGAATCGGTCAGAGCGCGCCCGAGGATGATCCCCCGAGTGTGCCGCCGGGCCAGCAGACTCCCCCAATTGGCAAGAGCGCCTTCGGGTCCACTCGATTCGGCGGCGTGGCACTCCTGACTCTTGGCGGCGAGGGTGCGTTCGGCCTCACCGATGTTGGGATGGCTTTCCGGCGGATAGTAGAAGATCTTCCCGACGAGAACCCAGGCGAGGCCCAGAACTCCGGTAATCAGGAAGGCCGGGCGCCTTCCAGGGTTGCGCGCCGCGGCACCCAGCGGGTCAGACTCCGGACACCGAAGGCGGTTCATCCACGCGGGGACTGGCCGCCACGGGATCACGCGGCTTCGGGGGTTTCGTCGATTGGCGAACCACCACCCGCGTCGGGATGGTCAGTTTTTGGGGCACCCGGTCCGGCTCCTGAGCACGCTTCAGGACAAATCCGGCCAGATGCCTGCCCAATTCCTCTGGGTACTCCGCGACGCTGGTCATCGGGGGATGCAGCAGGGCGGCTTCGGTGTCGTTGAACCCCGCTACGCTGATATCGTCCGGCACGCTAAGGCCGGCTTGCTCCAGGGCTTCGTAAACCCCCCGGGCAATCTGATCCGAGCCGGCGAAGATGGCTGTAACAGGCTCTTGCCGGGAGAGAATCGAGCGCGTGGCCAGGTAGCCCAGGGACCGGTCGCCGGATTGGATCTCGCTGAACCGCGGCTGAAGGCCGGCGTTCAGCATGCTGCGGCGGTATCCCTCGGCGCATCGGGCGTACCAGGGAAACTCAAGGTCGCCGATGAACCAGATGTCGCGGTGGCCCTCCGCAATGAGATGAGAAGTCAAGTCGCTTGCGCCCTGCACATCGTCGGAGTACACCGTATCGAACTCCTCGGGTATCCAGTCGCCAATCACATTGTTGCCCAGCACAGCGAAGGAGATCTTCTGCTCGCGCAGCGCCAGCAACATGTTCGGCGAGTTCGTGCCTCCCAGGATGACCGCTCGAACCAGGTTGCGCTGGCCCAGAATGCGCGGAAGGTGCAGTGCCAGCGGGGGGACCGTGGGCGAGTAGCGGAACGACATATACAGCAGTTCCTTGTTTTGGGAAGCACAGTAAGCCTCCGCCCCGACCAGTATGCGGGCCTGGAAACTGTGCAGCACATCGCGGTTGGAGAGGAGAAAGACGATGATAGTGGAAGCTTCGTTGCGCCTCCGATCGAGGTCGAGGCCCAGTTCCGCGGCGGCCTTGCGAACCCGCGCCTGGATAGCGGCATCGACGCTGAGTTGGCCGCGTGCGATGCGCGATACGGTTGCGGCACTCACCCCCGCGCGTTGGGCGACTTCTCCGAGTGAAGGCGTCTTCTTCATGATTCCCGGACTCCGTCGCGCTTACCGGGCCTTGGCCGCCGCGAAATCGAGCAGCGCCGAAGAATCGGCATCCAGATAGACCGTGGTGTTTGGGTGGGTGCGCACCAGCGAACCCGGGCAGACCGTCGAAATCGGGCCTTCCAAGGCGTTTCGCACCGCCTTCGCCTTGCGTGCTTCGGGCACGAAACAGATCCAGGACTGGGCACGGAACAGGGCCGGACAGGTCAGCGTGAGCGCTTCGCGCGGCACCGCATCGATATTTTCGAAATGACCTTCGTCCACCTGCTGGCGCCGGCAGGCCCGGTCCAGGACGACACGTTTCACCATCAGGGGATCTTCGAAATCGGCAACGGCGGGATCGTTGAAGGCAATGTGCCCGTTTTCGCCGATCCCCACGAAAGCCAAGTCGATCGGGCCGGCGGAGAGCAACCGCGCATAGCGCGCCATTTCCGCCTCCAGGTCCGGGGCATCGCCTTCGAGATACTCCATGCTGCCGGGGCGCACCTTCTCCTCCACGCGGGTTCGGATCCATTTGCGAAAGCTCGCCGGATGGTCGTGGGAAATACCCACGTACTCATCCATGTGAAAGATGTCCACTCTCTTCCAGTCGACGCCTTCCTGCCCGGCCAACGCTCCGATCATGGCCAACTGCGAGTTTCCGGTGGCAACCACAATTCTGGCCCGGCCAGACTGCGCAACGGCGGCACGAATCAGCCCGGCTGCCTCCTGCGCCGCAGCCGTTCCCAACACCTCCTGGGACGCGTGGATCCGGACACGAGCCTCTCCGTACACGTGGTTTACGATGGTTTCCTGCAAACTCATACTCCTCCTTGCGGTTCTCTCTCCAGACCTGGTTCACGAACACACGTCCAATTCAGAATCATACGTCCGTGCCGAATATAAAGTCAATATATAAGAAAAATTTCACGGGTAATGTGAAAATTACATCAATGTTTTAGAAATCTCTCTCGGTTGTCAGCAAAAAGGAGCCTATAACTGTCTCCAGCGGCCGGTCCCCTGGTGTTTTATGCGTCGGGCGTTACCGCGGTAGAAGCTCTATCCGAAAATAATCTCGTTCCGGTGAAATATTTCTTGCTACACCGCCAGCCCGGCAGTATAATCCTCCTCAGGTTCCCCCCATGAATAACCGCCGAACTTTCCTTTTCGGAGCTGGAGCCGTCGCGCTCCAATCCTCCCGCCTGCTCGGAGCCAACGACCGTCTCCGTCTTGGAATCATTGGTTACGGCGCGCGCGGCAAAGAACTTGTCACCTATGCCCTACGGTGCCCGAACACCGAATTCGGCGGATTTGCCGATATTTACACCGACCGGCTGAAGGAAAGCGCCGCCGTGGCGCCCGGGGCCAAGACTTACCTCGACTATCGCCATCTGCTGGAAGATCGCTCCATCGACGCGGTCCTTATCGCCACGCCGCAGCACCTCCACCGCGAGCACTTTGTCGCGTCGCTTGCAGCGGGCAAGCATGTTTATCAGGAGAAGACCCTGGCGTTTACGGTTGAGGACGCCAAAAAGATGCGGGAGGCGCACCGCCGCGCGCCGAAACTGGTGGTGCAGGTGGGCCATCAGTCGTGCAGTTCGGCCGACATGGTCAACGCGCTCGAGTTACTCAAGACCGAGCAGATGGGCAAGATTACGGAAATCGTGATGCACATGTTCCGCAACACGCCCCACGATCAGCCGCAGTGGTCCCGCCCCGTATCGCCCGACATGACTCCCGAGAAGATCATCTGGAATGCGTTCCTGGGAGACGCGCCGAAGCGCGACTTTGATCCCAACCGCTATCAGAACTGGCGTTTCTTCTGGGACTATTCCGGTGGCAATGTCTACGAGAACATGTGCCACCAGCTTTCGTTCTGGTACAAGGCGCTGAACCTGGGCATTCCCACCGCGGTCAACATGAGCGGCGGCATCTATCTGTGGAAGGACGGCCGAGAAGTGCCGGATACCATGACGGTGGCTCTGGAACAGCCCGAGGAGATGCTGATCAGCTGGACTTCCGGCTTCGGAAACGATCAGTTGGGCTCCACCGAACACGTACTCGGCACCGACGGCACGATAGCCCGCACCGCGAATGTCGCGTACCTTCCCCAGAAGATTACCAATCCCGCCGGCCACGCCAAACCGGGTCAGAGCACCACCCCGGCAAATATGTACATCGCCCATATGGCCAATTTCTTCGACGGCATCCGTACCGGATCCGCCTTGAACTGCCCCTTCGAACTTGGCTATCGCGTGGCCATCGCGTGCCGCATGGCAGTCGAAAGTTATCGCCAGCGGCGCCCGGTGCGCTGGAATACCGCCACTGAGGAACTCGTCTGATGCAGGTGAAAGCCGCATCTCTTTTCGTCTTTGCAATCTGCTGGAACAGCCAGTTGCATGCGGCCGATCTGCGGCTTGGCATTATCGGAACCGACACTTCGCACGTCATTGCCTTCGCCCAGGCGCTCAACCTTCCGGCGGCGCCGGATCATATGACCGGCGCCACCATCACCGCCGCCTACAAGGGAGGCAGTCCGGACGTGAAAGAGAGCAGTTCGCGCATCGAGCGGTTCGCTGCGCAGTTGCGCGACCAATTCGGCGTGCGCTTTGTGGACACGATCGGAGCGCTTTGCGGGCAGGTCGATGGCATTCTGCTGGAAAGCGTCGATGGCCGCACGCACCTGGCCCAGATGAAAGAAGCGCTGAAGTGCGGCAAGCCCATCTTCATCGATAAGCCGCTGGCTTCCACGCTCGCCGACGCCCGCGAAATCGCGCGCCTCGCCGCCGCCGCCGGCGTACCCTGGTTCAGCGCTTCCTCCCTGCGATTCGCCGGCCTCGGAGTGTTGACCGCTACGCCGGTCAAAGGGGCGCTCGCCTGGGGTCCCGGTCCGTTTCAGGAAAACCAACCACTGGACCTCTCCTGGTACGGCATTCATGCCGCCGAAATCCTGTTCACCCTAATGGGCACGGGATGCGCCGAGGTCACCAGGACCACTTCCGCCGAGGCCGATGTGGTCACCTGCCGCTGGAAGGATGGCCGCCTCGGATCGATCCGCGCCGATCGCCCGACCAGCAGCTTCGGAGCCGTGGCATTCCATCCGAACAACAAGGTGCAGGCGCTGCCCTTGATCCAGTCCGGCTATGCCCCGCTGCTGCGCGAGATCGTGCAGTTCATGACCACACGCAAGGCGCCCGTGGCGAATGCCGAAACCCTGGAGATCTTCCAGTTCCTCGACGCCGCTCAACGCAGCAAGGAAAAGGGTGGAGTCCCCGTTTCCATCTCCAAGTAGGGATTCGCGCCCCTAGTGCCGAACCCGGCTATTACCGCACCCCGCAAGAACTAACGCCTGTCGTAAACGATCGAGCCGCCGACAATCGTCATCAGCGGCTCGATCGCGCGGATCTCGTCTTCGGGACACGTCAGGAAGTTCCGGTCGATAACGACTGCGTCAGCCAGTTTGCCCGGTTCCAGCGATCCTCGAGTCTTTTCGGAGAACTGTAGCCACGCCGGACCCGCAGTGTACATGCGCAGCGCCTGCCCGCGGGTGATGCGCTCCTGTGGATAGAATGTTTCGCCGTCGCGCATGCGGCGCGTGATGCACATCCACATGTTTCGTGGCCGATCATGTGGTCGCTCCCTCCCGCCACTGGGATCCCCGCGTCGATCACCGACTTCAGCGGGAAGAACCACCGCATATTGCCGGCACCGTCCGGTCCTGCTGTCCCAGTTTCTCGAATAACGCGGCGGGCGGGTTCGGCGTTTGACGCGTGATTCCGCTGAGCCTCAGTGCCATCGAGGTCGCAGACGTAACTCGCATTCAACGCCACCGGATGATCGCGATCGATGTCGAGATCGTCGCGCGTGGGCATGCGCATCTCTTTTAAACGCGGCGGCAGCGTGCGCGGCACAACAATCCACTCGCCTTTCCGTGCGGTCTTCGCGCGGGCGCGAATGTAGGCCTGGATCGCTCCGATACTGCCAAGCCGCGGCAGCTTCGCGCGAAACTCGCTGCGTCCGGCATCGAGCGTGTGCACGTGCGCATCGCATAAACCGGGCAACATCATCTTCCGCCCAGTTGGCCTACCGATTCCAGCTAATGCTGCTTCTCCGACTTCCCTCCGAGATAGCCAAGACTGCGCAGGCGCTGGAGTGTTCCGTTGTCTAGCGGCTTCACCCCGCTTTGCCCAATCCGCGCCTTTACCGCGTTCTCCCGTTCGATCCACTTCAAGATCTCGAGCTTCATGCGGTTCGTCACATCCGGGTGCTGGGTTGCGACGTCGCTGCGGTCCGCGCGATCCGAACGGCGATCGTAAAGTTCCACTTGCTTCAGACGGGCGCGCTCAGATTGCGCGCGGTATATGAGCTTCCATTCCGGTTCGACGCGGGCGAAGGTATCGGTCAGGTTCTCCGGCACCGCGCCTCCGGGTTTCGCCTCCGGCAAGGCAAATTTGGTGGACATGGCCGGAACGGGGAGGGCAAGATGAGCACCTGCCAAGAGCGGAGCAAGACTTCGCCCTTCCAACCCGTCGGCCTGTTTCAGGCCGAGTAGATCAAGGACGGTTGGCATGATGTCGATCAATTGAACCGTGTCGGGTACGCGCCGGCCATGTGGAATCAGTTTCGGATTCCACATCATGAGGACGACGTGAATCAATTCGTTGTAAAGCGAATGGCCGTGCGCGCCCAAGCCGTGCTCCCAGAACTCCTCGCCGTGATCGGAAGCGACAATTACCAGCGTGTTGTCGAGCAAGCCCAGATCCTTCAGCTTGCCCGTGAGCGATTGGATGCTGCGATCGTTGTTCGCGATCTCCCCGTCGTACCGGTCCACCGCGCGTCTCAGAAACGCATCGGAATCGATGCCCTTCGCGCGAATCTCCGCCCGATTGACCGTGGCGCCGCCGCCGTAAGCGCGAATGTCGCGGAGTTTGGCATAGTCCCGGTTGAACTGCTCCGTCTCAGTTGGATCGGCGAACGCCTTCTCAAACTCCGCCGGAGGCCGATAGGGCGCGTGCGGATCGGTTGACATTACGAACAGGAACAAAGGTTCATCGCGATGCCGTTCCAGCCAGGGCGAAATGGCACGATTGATGGCGGCCGAATCGGTCCCGCGATCGATGGCGTCGGTACGCTGGCGCTGGACGACGGGGTATTCCATGACATAATCGAAGCCCCGCTCGAGACCGCTGGCACGGCCCGCGAAGGGATTGGCCACGATGCTTGCGGTGACGTAGCCCGCCGCCCGCAATTGTCCGGCCATGGTGACCGCGCCACGCGGGATCGTGTCGGACTCGTTTACCAGGCCGTGCGAGTAAGCTTGCAGCGAGGTCAGGATGGACGGGACCGATGCCTTCGTCCAGGAAGCCTGCGCAACGGCGTCGTCGAAGACGACCGACGAAGCGCCGAGTTGCTTCAGATACGGTGTCGTCTCGCGAGCATAGCCGTACAGGCTGGTGTGATCCGGACGGAGCGTGCAAACGACGTACAGTAGCACATTGGGCCGGCGCGGAAGCTTCCGGCTGGTCACCAGCGGATTCGCCCAGAACCCGACCGCGGCAGGGTGGCTGGAAACGCTCTCCAGTACGATGTGCGTGGTGGTTCCTGCATACGCCGACAGATCGACTTCTGCGTCTTCCCATCGATCCGGGTCGCTCACCCGACTCGAGAACAATTCAGTTTGGGACGGGCCGGCCAGGACTCGGAAAGTGACCGGAGCTTTCACGGCAACGCCCAGGCCGAAATGCAGCACGGGCCCGCCGGCAGGTATGGGGATGTCGAAGGCAATGGAGGCGGGAGCGCGTGCAAACAAGGTGGAGCGATATTCGTCGAGTTTCCCGATTGTCGTCAATCCGGCTGGCGCGCCCAGGGTTACCTTGCGCGGTACAAGTTCGATAAAGTCGAAGGCCACGGCGGCGAACAAGTCGTCCGTGGGCATGATCGCCAAGGGGCGGACGAAACCGGACGGTACAGTGGGTATCTCGAACTCGTAGACCTTCCACTCCATAGGCGGCGCGAGCTTCTGCCGCATTTCCTGGCTGCCCAGTTTGACCTTGATCTCCGTGCCGCCCTCGGCCATCATGCGGATTTTAACCGCCTCGTACAGGCCCCAGTCGATGGCCGGACTGTTGGGCGCGGCGATCACCGGCGTGTTGCCGTCGCCCTTCACCACGAGCAACCCAGGCGCCTTAAAGCCTATGCGCCCCCGCAAAGGCTGCCAGGTAATTTTCTTCTCAACGAAGCGCCAAACCTTGGGTTGGGCGGCGAGAACGGATGAGGGGACCGAGGAAGCGGTGGTCACGTTCAGCGCGCTGAAGTGATCGGTAAGTCGATACGGGATCCATGCGCTCTCTGCGGGTTTTTGGGCTGGGGGCGCACCCGATCGGCACCCAACCACGCCAAGCGACAGCGCGACGGCTATTAAACCAGCAAATGAGCTTGGGGATGGCTTGAGTGGGTGGGGCAGGAGCACGGTGGAACCGATGATAACAAACAGCGGCGGTGCCGGGCCCCGGGGGCCG
>JANYJN010000579.1 GCA_025358475.1 Candidatus Solibacter sp. | reverse complement strand
CAGGCTGGCGGGGTTCCTCAAATACGTGCTTCCAGCTTTCATCGACGGTGGAACGGTCGCGCAGGTACTGTTGATACAGTTCGTCCTCAAGCCAGCTATTGACGCCCATTTCCGATTCGGAGTGCGATGCCATTTGGGAGGGAACACCTTCTGTTTCCATGATACCAAGCGGCATCGCACGGCCATCCAGATCGGGGGGGCGGCGGGTGCCAGTCTGGTTTTCCGAGCGAGCGCTTCGACGGCCCCCCAAACTCATGCGCCTTCATTACTTCCAGGGCGCGCATTCGGCGGCGGCCGCACCCTCTATAATAGCTGTATGTTCTTTCGTCGCGCGCGCGTGGTGAATCCCAGCTTTCAGGAACGGGTGGATACCCTACAGGCGGCCGGTTTCACGGTGGCGCCGCAGGCGGGCGGCACCGTTCGGGTGACCCGCGGGGTTTGCGCCGTGGACCTGAAGGAAGCCGGCGGGGCGCTCCAGGTGGAGGATAGCGCGGGCGTCGAAATGGCCGGCGAGATTGCCGTCCTGGTGGACGGCGGATTCCAGAAATTCTTCCGCGCCCCCAGCGGAAAGAAGAAGCCCGCCCTGGCGGAGGAACTAAAGGCGCTGCACGCTTTCGAAGCCGACCTCAAGGAGCGGCTCGGACTCACGAGCCTGTATAACGAGGGCCTCGGGACGGTATCCACGCTCTATCAGTACGATCGCGTGAAAGATCGTGACCGCGGCGTCCCCAAGCGCATCTGGGAGTAGGTCCAAGCTAATCAAACTACCTCAACCTGCCCTCGGCAGGCCCTGTCTGGAGCCGTGATAGACACGGGAGATGCGAGGTACCTTGACACGAAGGCCCCCGTCGCCGTAGTCCTGGACAGCAGCATGAACAGCAATGGTCTGACCAGCCACCAGGCCGCGACCACAAAGAGGGACGCCGGATCCATCCGCATCCTCCCGCGAAGGCGCGCGGGCCAGAGGAATGAGAGCAGACAACCGGCGAACAGCAGCCCCGCGACCAGCATGGAGGGCGACAGAAAGTTAGCTAAGTCGGCCAGCGCCGCCTTCCCTCGAGCTTTCTTGGCCGGCTGGCCTACACTCAAACCTCTAGTGGTTACATGCCTGGAATCAGATTGATTGCCGGGTCGCTGGGGGGCCGAGCTTGCAACACTGTCGTTCAATGCTCCGTGGTTCCCCACGACTTGTACATGGTCATTGGCAAGCGACATTGTCGTGACAGGTACGCTGACGACGGGTGGCTGGAATTCAACCATAAAGGCAACGCTCCAAAGCACGCTTGCGGAAACAGTGCGATATGTAACAAACGCGACCCACAGCTTGACCAATTACACGCTGACTGATATCGTATTCGGCGCGGCCCTGAACGCTGTCAGGCATCGCGTCATGACCGGAGGTAAGTAATATGCGTTTCACGATTGCATTGATGTTCGCTGCCGCCGGCTTCGCGCAAGGCAAGCAGAACGTAGTCCAGACAAGGATGGTGGATACCCGTGGCGCGAACTTACCTCCGGGACCGGCACCACCGGGGTTGGATTGACGAAGACATGTGCAGCTAAGTGCGCGACGACGCCAACGGTGGCTTTCGCCCTGACCTACCTCGGAACATCGTTTTGTGCGGGGGGACCGGCTGTGCCGCGCGCCGAATCCGGGGTCTCATCTGTGGCCAACGGGCTCTTCTGTGCTTCCCCGCCCACGTGGCCGACCGTAGCAGCGCACTGCAAGAATATACTGGAAGTCGAATTTATATGGATGAATTAGGCTCAAGAGCGACACCACCCTTGCGAAGCGCGCGACCTTCCATTCCGTTGCGTCTGTTCGAATTGCTCCTTTCCATCTGGCATGAGCCCGACGGCCGAGTTCTTCAACGACGCATCTTCTTCGTGGGTTGCCTCCTGTCGATATGCGGGATCACAGCCTTGATCGGTGCCGTCCCGACACGCGAGTACGGTCATGACATCTTCGTGATGCTTGAAAGCGCCTGGCGTACGATCAATGGGCAGCGGCCTCATGTCGACTACGTTAGCCCATTTGGTCCGGTCATGTTTCTGGTTTTTGGCTTGGGGCTAAGGTTATCTCATTACACAGTGGATGGCGTCGGTTATAGCAACGCCATTGTTGGCCTGCTTATCGGCTTGTGGAGTTACCGCATCAGTCGCGTTCGCATGGAGTCGTCACCTCGGATGCTGTCAGGCCTATTCCTTGCTGCATTAGTTGTTGCACCATATGCCTTGGGCTCGTCACCGCTGACTTCGAGCCATGCCATGGTCTACAACCGATACGGTTACGCCCTCCTTGGCTTAGTCATGCTCGAATCCTTCCAACCAGTTGGAGGTGCCAGATCGAGAGGGGAAAATTGGCTTGGGGGCTTTTCATCAGGGGCGGCCGCAGCGCTGCTTCTGTTTCTGAAAGCCAGCTTTTTTTTTGTTTCCCTTCTACTGATTGGGGCCTCCATCCTCTTCTGGAGCCGGGCGCGCCACCGACTCCTGGGCCTGACAATTGGCTTTCTGCTGGTCACGCTCGCGTTTCTTGCTTATCTCACCTTCGACGTCCGGGCTATTATCAGTGACCTCCAGATGGTTGCCAGTGCCCGGTCTCAGTCTATCTCCGCTTACGGTCTGTTCTTGCTGGCTGCGCGTAATATGGCCTACTTGGTGGGAGCCCTCCTTCTGGCCTTTGCGGCTTCGCCGGCGGTAGCTGCTGCCCGCCCGCGATGGCTGGAGTTGCGACTGCTGGGCCTGGGCGCTTTCGCATTTATCGTCGACATTTTGGCGCGTTCTACCAACGCCCAGCGCGACGCAATGCCGATGATTGCTGTTTTCGCCATTATTGTGATGAACACTATCACTGCCCACCACCGAAACCTGCCGGAAGCCGAGGCCCGTGTTACCCGTCCTTACTACGGCGCCATGCTGGCGCTCGCGGGACTGCTACTGCTCCCGCAATGGACTTCGGACCTGACCGGCTTGGCCTACGGCGCTTGGAAGAAAGCGCGGCCACCCAACCTCGCCAAGGTTGTACGATTTACGGAGCCTCGGTTAGCCCCCTTATTGCTATATGATGGCGCTGAGTCCGAACGGAGCAACGGCAGCGTCTTTACAACGTATGTAAATGATGGGGTTTCTTTGTTGCGCAGAGTTTCCGCTCCGGGCGAAACGATTATCAATATGGACATGACGAACCCCTTCCCATATGCCTTGAATCGGAAGCCGCCTCTTGGCGGAATGATCGCCCCCGGGTACAAATACACTCTCAGCGATACACACCATCCTTCGGACGATGCATACTTTGGGAAGGCCGACATAGTCATGGTACCTAAACACCCAGCTCTCGACGACGTGTTCTACGTCGGTTACTTACGAATTTACGAACCCGCGCTGCACGAGCGTTTTCGGCTGGCGGGTGAAACCGAGTGGTGGCGACTGTACAGACGCAAATGAGCGCTTCTCCACCTCACGAGCTTGTCCCGCCACTTTGGGTAGCAATCCATTCGCGTTGAGGGGGGCTGGTCGGGATGAAGAGGTGTGGGTGTGAAAGTGGCGGAGTCAGCCAATGGGTAAAATGGAACTCCCGGATGGATTCGTCTTCTGCTGGACGGAGGAAAACATGTCCATCCACTGTCCGAAGTTCAACCGGTCCGGCGGCTGATGCACGCGGCCAGGTATCGGCTTACCGGTCCGGAAATAGAGGCTGGGTATTCCCGGAAGGCCCACGAAGGTATCGCAGTGTTACCGCAAGTTAGCCACCAGCCAGTGATAATCCTCCGCTTCTTCCTTCTCGACATGAATCCGCTCCGCCCCCGGCATGTCCAGAGACGTAAGTGACCCGTAGAGCCCTTTTGCCCTGTAGGCAAACACGGGGTACGCCAGTGCCACCGCGGCCAGAGTGACGGCGGCCGCGGAGCGGGAGAATCTTCGTAGAGTTCGCTCCGGCGAGATACTGCTTCACCGTCATCATGAAGGCGCCTTCGTCGTCCCATCCAGCGAATCCCGAAAAGATCCGGTAATAGGGGGCAACCGCGGGGGGCACGGTCAGAATCGTGAACCAGGTGGCGGTTCGGATGGCGGAGGGAAGAGCGAACCACTGTTTCGCGGACGAACGCGTCACAGATCCTTCGCCTTGTGATCTTCGGCGGACTGGATGATGTAATTGGGGCGGCGTCGGCCGATCTGTAGGCCGAGCCAAAGATATTGGCCGACGATCCCGAAGCCGAGGCTGGTCAGCGCGCCAAAAAACAGCGTCGCGAGCACGATGGGAGCGTAGCCGGGCACCGGGATATCGCCGCGCAGTTTGGCCACGATCACCAGAATGCTGGCGGAGACGGCGAACAACAGCGCAATGAATCCGGCGTAGAGCAGCAACTGGATCGGGAGGTCCGTGAAGTTGAAAATGCTGTTCACGCAGTAGCGCAGCTTCTTGCCGAAGGTCCATGCGCTCTTACCCTCGAGCCGCGGCTGGCGTTCGTAGACAATGTACTCGCGGCGATAGCCGAGCCAGAACAGCAGGGCGATCAGGTTGGAATCGACACCCTGAAGCTGGAGCAGGTGGTCGCGCACCTCGCGGGTGCATCCGAAGACATCGACG
>JANYJN010000551.1 GCA_025358475.1 Candidatus Solibacter sp. | reverse complement strand
CCCCCTGGTCCGCGGCCGACGCCCCCGTCGGCCTGCTGGTTCCCTGCAAGATGCCGACCCCGTTGTGCCGGCAGCGGGACGGGGGCGTCCCGCGCGGACCAGGGGGTCCGCCCCACCAAAGCCGCTGCATCCCCATTCCTTGGGCAAAATAAGTGGCGTTGGGCAATCTTGCCTGCAGCCAGGATTGGCTACCGATTAAGTTGATGAGCCACTTATGCCACTGAATCCACCGAGCGATTTTCCGGGCGTATTGAGCGCCGAGGTCGAGGACATACGGACGCGGCGGAAGGCGCTGTTCCCGCGGCAGCAACCGCTTGAGGCCGCGCCCCCACCCACTCCACCGCACCCCTACATCGAAGCGCACCGCATACGCCCGTTGGGCGTGGCGTTTTCCGGCGGCGGTATCCGCTCTGCCACATTCAACCTCGGGGTGCTGCAGGGCATGGCGGAGCTCGGCCTGCTCCCTTTCATCGATTACCTCTCCACGGTGTCCGGGGGCGGCTATATCGGTTCCTGGCTGCATGGCGTCATCCGCAATAAATACCTCGGCGACCCCACGGCCGCGCAGGCGGAACTGGACCCGCGCCGCGTCCCCGGAGAGGCCGGGGACGATCCCATCACCTTTCTGCGCAAGTACAGCAACTACCTGGCGCCTCAACTGGGCCTTTTCAGTCCGGATTTCTGGACCATCGCCGCGGTCTGGATCCGCAACATGGCGCTCAACCTGCTGATCCTGATTCCGTTCCTGATCGGCGTGGTGCTGACCGTACTGATGAGCGGCATCCTGCAACAGAAGTTCGGCCAGGAACTGCCAGCCGGCCTGGCGCGCACGCTCTGGGTGGCGGCTCTGGCGGTCGCGGTCACCGTCATGGGCGTCAACCTGCGGCAAATCGTGTTCACCCAGTTCCCAGCTCTGAAGCCACGGTTCAAAGTGCCCGACCTGTCGGGCCGCGGCATCGTGGGTTTCGCCACCCTCTGCATTCTATTCGCTTCTTACATTCTGGGCGCCTATCGCTTCGACCCGCATCCCGTGCTCTCTGGCGCCATACTGGCCGTGCTCTACTTCCTTCTACAGTGGCTGGGCGGCTTCCGGCTCTGCTATCGTGCGCGCCACGGGGGCACTAGTGGATGGCCGTGGCTGATCGGGATCCCCCTGATTTGCGCGGCCCTCACCTCAGCGCTGTTGTGGAGCGTGTGGAAGCTGACCGGCACGTGGGTGGATCCCGACGATGGCTGGCAGCGCATCGCGCTGGGCCCGGCCATGATACTGATGGTCTGGATGTGCGGCGTGATCCTGCAAATCGGGCTCATGGGGTCTGACTTTCCCGACGCCGCGCGGGAGTGGCTGGCGCGCCTCGGCGCACAAGTCGCCATCGCGATCGCCGGCTGGCTCGGGCTGTTCGTGCTAGCCGTTTTCGGCCCCTACTGGGTGGCCATCGTCACCTTGCGCTGGGCGCCCGCCGGCGCGGCACTGGCCGGCGGTTGGATACTCAGTGGCATCGGCGGCTATCTTTCGGGCAAGAGCGGGAAGACCAAAGGAAGCCCTCCGGGAGAAGGCGCGGACGGCAAGATCCGCGCCCTCGAACTGGCGGCCAAAGTGGCGCCGGTGCTATTCCTCGCAGGCTTCCTCCTGTTCGTCTCGCTGGGAACTCACCTGCTGCTGCGCGCGCTTGCCGGCCAGGTAGCGATGCATGCCAATTGCGTGGTCCCGGTCACCGCGAAGATTCCCAATTGGCTGCTGTGGTTGGAACCCGTGCAGCGCGAATATTGGTGTTTCCTCTTCTACGCCAACGACGCTCTGCTGTCCAAGGGCGCAGCGCTGCTGGCCGTTTGTGGGGCGATCATCGCCATTCTGCCGCTGCGCATCAACATTAATGAATTCTCCATGCACCACTTCTACAAGAACCGGCTGGTGCGCTGCTATCTGGGCGCCAGCCGCCAGGATCGCCAGCCAAACCGGCTGACGGGATTCGACCCGCACGACGATTTCCCTATCGCCACGCTGCTGCCCTCCGACCCGCTGAAGCCGTATCGCGGCCCCTACCCCATCGTCAATTGCGCGTTGAACCTCAACACCGGCAGCGAACTGGCCAAGCAGGAGCGCCGCGGGGCGTCCTTCGTCTTCACACCGCGCTACTGCGGGTTCGATCCGCCGCACTCCAAAGAGGATCTGGCGGTGACCCACCGCAGCGGCGATCTCAATGCCGAAGGCTACCGCGCCACGTACGGCTATATGGAAGCGGCCGGTCCCTGTCTGGGCACCGCGATAGCCATCTCCGGCGCCGCCGCCAATCCTAACTCCGGGTATCACACGTCGGCGCCGCTGGCGTTCCTGATGACCATTCTGAACGTGCGCCTGGGCTGGTGGCTGGGTAACCCGCGGCGCGGTGCGCCGAGCGCGCGGCCCGGGCCCAAGAACGCCCTGGTCGCCCTGCTCTCCGAACTGTTCGCGCAATCCAACGGCCGCAGCCGCTATGTCAACGTCTCCGATGGCGGCCACTTCGAAAATCTCGGCCTCTACGAACTGGTGCGCCGGCGCTGCCGCTACATCGTCGTCAGCGATTCGGAAGCCGACCCGGGGCTGGGCTTCGAAGGTCTGGGCGGGGCGATCCGTAAATGCCGCGCCGATTTCGGAGTGGAAATCACCATCAACCCCGACCCCATCCGTCTCTCCAACGGCCGCAGCCGCTCGCACTGCGTGGTGGGTACCGTCACCTACCCGGAAACGGAAGCTGGATACGCCGCCGAAGCCTGCGGGCGCACAGGCACAACCGCGCCGGCGCGCGGCGCCACCGGATGGCTGCTCTACCTGAAGGCCAGCTTCACTGGCGATGAGCCCGAGGACGTCCAGCAGTACCACGCCGGCTGCGCCGCGTTCCCGCACGAAAGCACGGCCGACCAGTTTTTCGGCGAATCGCAGTTCGAAAGCTACCGTCAACTGGGCCTGCACGTGGTGCGCACGGCGTTTGAAAACGTCGCCACGCGGCCCGGCAAAGAAGACCAGCGCCAGATGCTCGAAATGTTCCAGGATCTGTGCCGCAAATGGTACCCCGCGCCATCCTTCCCCGAAGAGAAGTCGAGCAACCTGACGGAGCAGTACTCGGCCTTCCTGCGCCGCATCAGCGAAGATCGGGAACTGGCGTTCCTGGACAACCAACTCTTCAACGGCATGCCGCCGGAGAAGCAGCCCCAGGTCACGCCGCGCAAGGCGGTCTACTTCTGCATGGAACTCCTCCAGTTCATGGAAGACGTCTATTTCGAACTCAACTTCCAGCACCGCGGCGACCGCGATAACCCGGTCTACGCCGGCTGGGACCAGGTTTTTCGCACGTGGGCCAACAGTCCGGCGATTCGCGACGCGTGGACGGTGGCCGGCAGCGGATTCAATCCGCTGTTCAGGGAATATTTCTTGGGCCTTTGGAAGCACCGGGATTCCTGAAGGCGCAGGCGTCTTCGATGAGGAGGCGCGCTTTGGACCAGTGGTACCGCTGGTGATGCATCAGGAGCCCATAATTTTGACCGCCTCGGCGACCGCGATCATGACTGTCAGCGGGTCGACTGGCGAGGCGACAAATCCGCGGCTCTCATAGAAGCGCTTCGCCTCCTCCGAAATGGCATGGACCAGAATTGCCCGGATACCGGCGATCTCCGCCGCCTGCACGGTCCGCAACACGGCATCCCGCAGTAGCCCGCTGCCGACGTGCCGTCCTTGGAAACCCTTGTCCACGGCAAGCCGGCCGAGTACCATTACGGGCACTGGGTCGGGCATGTTTCTCCTGATGCGCCCCGGCGCTTCCACGTGCGCCACCGAACCAACGGACAGCGTGTAGTAGCCCAGGACCCTCTTTCCCGCACAGACCACATACGTGCGCGATGCCCCATTGGCTTCATTTTGCAGAGCGCGGCGGCGCAGCCAATCGTTCAAGACAGGCTCCCCGCAGTCGAACGCGGAAAGGTCATGCGCTGCTGACAGTTTCTCCGGCGGGCTAATTTCACTCTTGCTGCCCGTCATCGGTCCCACGGTGCCTTGGTCTGAAGCAATCGCCGCAGCTTTGGATTGCTGGTTGGCGGCTTGTCGAGCATGGCCGTGAACCGCCGGAATACATCTTCCGAGAGCGCGAAATAGCGCCGATCCAGCAGCACCGTCTCCGCTTCGCGGCACGACGTTTCCAGCATGAACTCGGAACGGCTTCGGCCCAGCGTTTCCGCCGCGCGGTCAATCAGCGTCTTTTGCGTGCGAGTGGCGCGCAGGTTGATCGTTTCACCGCGCGCTCCTGCGTTTTTCTTTGCGATGCCGGCCAAGCGTAGCCTCCTTTGTGTATACATTAACTATATCTGTCTGTGCGCACATTGTAAATACAGCCTAAGCACCCCTCGCCTCACGACCGGAATCGTATAATAAAAACTCCAGTGGAAGACTTTATCAGGATCCAGGGTGCGCGGGTCCACAATCTCAAGAACATTTCGCTTTCTATTCCCCACGAAAAGTTGACCGTGATCACGGGCGTGTCGGGGTCCGGCAAATCTTCGCTGGCGTTCGACACCATCTACGCCGAGGGGCAGCGGCGCTATGTGGAGTCGCTTTCCGCGTATGCGCGCCAGTTTTTGGAACGCATGGAAAAGCCCGACGTGGACGATATCGACGGCATCGCGCCCGCCATCGCCATCCGGCAGAAGAATACGACGCGCAATCCACGCTCCACGGTGGCCACTTCCACCGAATGCTTCGACTTCCTGCGCCTGCTCTACGCCCGCGTGGGGCAGACGTTCTGCCCCACCTGCGGCACGCGCGTCCGCAAAGATACGGTGGATGAAGTGGCGGCGCGCCTGCTCATGCAACCCGAGGGATCGCGCTGGTACGCGCTCTTCCCCTGCGGCCAGCACGCTACCAGCGATGCCTTGCGCGATCACCTCTTCGAACTGCGTAAGAAGGGCTTCAACCGGCTGTTCCAAGGCGGGCGCCTGTTCGAGTTCTCGACCCCGGAATCGCTGCTGGATATCGATTTCACCAAGCCAGTCTTTATGCTGGTGGACCGCGTGGCGATTGGGCCCGAACTGCACCAGCGCCTGGTGGATACCATCGAGATCTGCTACCGCGAGGCCGGCGAAGTGATCTTCGAAAGCGCGTCGGGCGCCGCCCCGCTGCGGTTCAATGAGCGCTTTCAGTGCAAGACCTGCGGGATGGAATTCAACGTCCCGGAGCCCATCCTGTTCAGCTTCAACTCGCCGGTGGGTGCATGCCCGCGCTGCCAGGGCTTCGGCAATACGATCGATTTCGACATGAACCGCGTGATCCCGGATGCCTCGCTCTCGCTGGAGGAAGGCGCGGTGAATCCGTGGACTAAGCCGAAGTACCGCTCCTGGCTGGGCAATTTCAAAAGACACCGCACCACGGTCCGCATGAACGTGCCCGTTGCCGATCTCAGCGCCAAAGAGCGCGAAACGCTCGACGAATTCATTTCCCGCTTCTTCGATCACCTGGAGACCAAGAAGTACAAGATGCACGTGCGCGTGTTTCTGAGCCGGTACCGCGGCTACGCGCTCTGCCCGGAGTGCAAGGGCGCGCGTTTGCGTAAGGAAGCGCTCTATGTGCGCGTCAACGGCAGGAACCTGGCCGAGATCGTGCGCATGAACATCGCCGAGGCACAGGAGTTTTTCCTGGACCTGAGGCTCAGCCCGGAAGAGACCGCGATCGCCGAGAAGATCCTGGTGGAGATCCGCCAGCGCCTGAAGTTCCTCAACGATGTGGGGCTGGAATACCTCACGCTGGATCGATTGGCCAGCACGCTCTCGGGCGGCGAAGCGCAGCGCATCCAACTGGCCACCTCGCTGGGCTCGCGCCTGGTGGGCGCCTGCTACGTGCTGGACGAGCCCTCCATCGGGCTGCACAGCCGGGACACGGGACGGCTGATCCGCATTCTGGAGGAACTGCGCGGCCTGGGCAACACCATCGTGGTGGTGGAACACGACCCTGACGTGATGCGCGCCGCCGACCATATCGTGGACATGGGTCCGGGTGCGGGCGAGCACGGCGGGCACATCGTTTTTGAAGGCACGCTGGCCGCGATGATGGCTGAAGGGAACCACTCGTTGACCGCCCGGTACCTGCGCCACGAGCTCAAGGTTTCCGCGCCACGAACGCGCCGCGCCGTGGATCCGCGCCGCGTCATGCGTTTTTCGGGAGCGCGGATGCACAACCTCAAGAACATCGACGTCGAAATTCCGCTGGGCATGATGGTGGTGGTGACCGGCGTCTCCGGCTCCGGCAAATCGACGCTGGTTCACGACGTGATTTTTCGCTCGCTGGAAGCGCTCCACAAGGCGCGCGACGCCGCCGAGGATGCGCCCCTCACCACTGCGGAAGCGGAGATGGACGACGCGGCCGGCCCGCGGTTGATGTGCCGCAAAGTGGAGGGCGCCGAGCGGATCACGGCCACGGTGATGATCGATCAATCGCCCATCGGACGCACGCCGCGCTCCAATCCCGTGACCTACATCAAAGCCTTCGACCTGATTCGCGCCCTGTTCGCCGCCACGCGCGAATCGGAGAAACGCGGTTATACGGCGGGCCATTTCTCGTTCAACATTCCCGGGGGCCGGTGCGAAGTGTGCCAGGGCGATGGCACGGTCACGGTGGAGATGCAGTTCCTGGCCGACGTGGAACTGATCTGCGAAGAGTGCCAAGGCACGCGTTACAAGAGCGGCATCCTGGAGATTCGCTACAACAATCTCAACATCCACGAAGTGCTCCAACTGACGGTGCGCGAGGCGATGGATTTCTTTCAAGCGGCGCCCCGCCTGGTGCAGCGCCTGAAAGTGCTGGACGATGTCGGGTTGGGGTACCTCCGGCTGGGGCAATCCGCCACCACGCTCTCTGGCGGCGAGGCGCAACGCGTCAAACTGGCGTCGCACCTGGCGACGGCCAGCAACGCCGGCACGCTGTTCATTTGCGACGAGCCCACCACTGGCCTGCACTTCGACGATATCGCCAAGCTGCTGAGCACGTTTCAGAAGCTGATCGGCAATGGCGGCAGCCTGATCGTCATTGAACACAATCTGGACGTGGTCAAGGCGGCCGATTGGGTGATCGATCTCGGCCCCGAGGGTGGCGGAGGCGGAGGCAGCGTGGTGGCCGCGGGCACGCCCGAAACCGTCGCCGCCAGCACGGAAGGCTACACGGGACGCTATCTCCGCGAGGCGCTGGAAGCGTAGAATCGTAAGCAGAGGTTCGCCATGCGACCGATTGCGCCGAGTTTGCCGCTGCTCTACCCGCTGTTATTCTTATGCTCCGCAGTGTGGTGCCACGCCGCCGGCCTGGAAGTGGTCCGGCCCATGATCGCGCAGAGCGATGGCGGCGCCACCCTGCCGGCGGGATACGAATATGTGGCGGGGGAGACGCTGTTCTTCAGTTGCCGCATTGCCGGCTATGCCAAGACACCGGAAGAGAAGGTCCACATGACTTTTTCGGTGCAGCCTTTCGACCCCAATGGCTTGCCGTTGACTGAGATCTACAAGAACGAAATGGTCAGCGACGTGGCGCCGCAGGATAAGGCGTGGATGCCCAAGATTGTCACCGAAATCCAGATTCCCCCGCTAGTGGCCGCCGGCACTTACAAGATCCAGGTCAAGATTGAAGATCTGGTGGCCCATACGATGGCCGAGCTTAGTGTGCCGTTTGTAGTCCGCAGTAAGACCGTGGAGCCCAGCGATGCCCTGATCGTGCGAAATTTTCAATTCTTCCGGGGAGAGGAAGACCCGCAACCGATGCAGAAGGCCGTGTACAAAAGCGGCGATGCGGTATGGAC
>JANYJN010000522.1 GCA_025358475.1 Candidatus Solibacter sp. | reverse complement strand
GTGGGTGGAGTTGCCCAATACCATCGGCATGTCGCAGTTTGCGGACGGCGGCATCATGGCTTCGAAACCCTACGCCGCGACGGGCAAGTACATCCAGCGGATGAGCAACTACTGCACGGGCTGCTGCTATGATCCCGCTGTGTCGACCGGCGGGAAGGCTTGCCCCTTTACCACGCTTTACTGGGACTTTCTGCTGCGCCATGAAGCGCGTCTCAGTGCGAATCCGCGCATGCTCCTGCAAGTGCGCAACCTATCCAGGTTGCCCCCAGAAAAGAAGACAGGCATTCAGATCCAAGCCGAGGAATTGAGAAAGAGTTTGTGAGGGCGGTGCCGAAAGCGCATCAACTGGCGGTTTCCACGATTCTCTCCGCCGCGGCGAGTCCGGAGAGGAAAGCGCCTTCTAGACGCGACCCGCCCAACGCATCTCCTGCAATCGCGAGGCACGCGGGCTGGCGCGAGAACAAACACATCGGCCGTTGGCCTGCATCGACTGGCCGGCTGTACCTCCAGCGATGCAATTGCCAAGCGGTGACTTGTCCTCCGAACCACGGTCTGGCCGCTTCGAGGAGAAGCTTGGCCACGTCCTCTTTGGATGCCTCCAGATAGTGGCGGGAGAAATCCGCGCGGGCGTGTATCGTTAGAGCCGCGGCTCCTGTGGAGATTCCCTTCTGCGTATTGTCAGCAATCCACTGAACCGGCCCCTGGTCTGGGCGAATGTAGCCGGGCGGAGGGACTCGACTGGGTCCGTCTATGGTCACGAGCAATGCAAAACACGGATCGAAATCGATGCTACTGAGGGTGGAATTGATTTCGGATGGCAACTGATCCGCGCAGGCTGCCAGCAGAGCAATCGACTGCGGTGCGGGAGGTGTCAGCAAAAGCGCGTCCGCGCGGAAAGTCTCGCCGGCCTCGGTGATCACCCGCCAGCCTTCGCCCGCAGGCTCAACCAGTTCCACCATCGCCTCTGTCCGCACGTCGAACGGCTCGGCCAAATGCTTCGCGAGCGCGTTCATTCCGCCCACTGCCCGATACCTGACGTGCCCACCTTCGGAGAACCAGGCCGCAACCCAGTTGGCCAGTTCCCATCGACCGGCCGCTTCCCGGAAACGGGCGTCCCGCACCGTGAAGAACTGTGCGCCGTGATCGAGGCGGCTCTCTCCGATCCGCCGGGTTGCCATACGACCACCGGCCCCGCGGTCCTTGTCAAGGAAAACAACTTCCCATCCTCGGGCTTGCAGGACGCTGGCTGCCGTCAAGCCCGCCATTCCAGCCCCCACAATCAAGCAGGACCGGGTTACGCTCACAAGGCCTCGCGCGCGGGATGTTTTTCGCAGACCTCTTTGGTCACGCGATGACGGTGGGCGAACATGTTGCCGAGACCCAGACTCACCGTCCAGCCGAACAGCATGTTGACGAGTGAGCCGCCCGGCAGTTCATATGCAACCCGGTCGGTCAGCCGTGTCTTGGCCCCCGCGGTCTCGAATTCATGCCGGTGAACCCACTTCGCGAAAGGACCGTGGATTTGTTCGTCTACGAACAGCCGGTCCTTCTCATACGCCGTGTGGAGCGCTACCCAACGGAAGATACCAACGCGGAGTTCCACGCGCGTGCCGGTCTCGATGCCGCCCGTTCGGCCGATCATCCGCACCGGCGGGAATGCCGGCGTCAATAGAGAGAGCGCATCCTCCCGTTCGTGGAAGCGAAACACGTCGTCTACCGGTGCATCGATGAGGACACTTTTGACGAACACGGGCACGCCCTCAGTCTACCAGCGCGCCGGAACGCACGGCGAAGCTACCACCCGAGGCTTCCAGGACCACCCTTGAAGGGACCGATGATGTTCGAGGTGATCCAGCCGCCATAGAAGTCACCTTCCTGGGCATGAACACGTTCGCCGTCGACGAAGCAGCCGTCAACGCGATGGGGATAGAAGGCAAGATGATCGCGCAAGACTGAATAAGCTTGGCTGGGCGACGGGTAGCTCCAGGCAGCCGCGATCGAAGTCCGGGAACCGGCGTGGAGATCCCAATAGCGGGCCTCGCCCTTATACTCGCAGAAGCTGCGGGTGGCGTTCGGGCTGAGAAGCTCCATCTTCACGTCAACTTGCGGAATGTAGTAGGTGGGAGGATGGCTCGTTTCGAGCAGACGATAAGCCCGGCTGGTGTCGGCCAATGTCTCGCCGCTGAACTCCACCCTCAGGCGCTGCAGGCACGGTTCGACTCGCGGAGGACGCGGGTAGCTCCAGACTGATTCGCGACCGGGACTGGGGGCGACTTTCTCCATCGAAAGTATAATACCGCAATCTTTATCCACGCGATTTTGCTTTCGGGTCAAGGCGCACACAAAACCCTGCAAGTATGCCCGGCAGGGGCAAATAAATTGTTTGCCTCGGCCGACCATGGCCAGACATCCAATAGGTATGACGCAAACTACACCGGATAACCAAACTTGGCCCGATCTAGCGATCGGCCTCTACGACAAACTCACTGGACGTGGCGCCGAGATCACCTATGAGTTCCAGGGCCTGGAAATCTCCGTGCCAAGCTCGGCTTCCGCGGACGCTCAACACGCGACGTGGCGAGTGAGCGGGACCATGAAGATTCGGACGAAGGATGAAACGATTCCTGCCCGTTCTTGATGTAGATCTGCTCATCGAGCACGGTGGGCACCAAGTAAAGCTGAAAGGGTCGGGAATGTGTTTTGCGGCGAAGTTCCTCACCCTCCGCTCTCTTTTCCACTTTTTTCGCATTTTCTGGTTATCCAGGAAGCGAATTCCCCGGGAAGCTTCCTTCCAGGTTGAGTGGCGGCGCCTTCGTATTCCAGTCAAGTCCGCGTCGCACGACCGGCTATTGTAGATCATTATCATGCCCGAGCTAACGGAAGGTTACTGGCGGGGGCTGTGTGAGAATGAACACAATGTTCCGCTCGATCAGACTCGGCGCGAGACGGCCACCTGAGCAACCGCAGTACAGCAGCCCAAACAACCCGCGGGGCTGGTACGCGGTGGCACCGCTCCATAGTTGCGTTTTCTGCGGCATGTTGCTGGGCATTCAGAGGGAGGCTTTCCAGATCGCCGCTATCTCGACGGAAGCGGCCGGCGAATTCGGACATGGCTGAGATGTAAGTGGCTTGAGGATAACTACTTTGAGTTTTGAGAACACTCGCTTTGTTATCATTGGCGCGTCGGGGGGCATCGGCTCCGCTCTTGCGCGGAGGCTTAAGAGCCATGGAGCGCAACCGATCCTGCTGGGTCGGTCTGCCGCCAAACTTGCCCTACTCGGTGAGGAATTGGGAGCACAAACGCAGGCTCTCGACGCATCGAAGGCCGACGATTTGGAGCTTGCCGTTGCGGCCTTCGGCCCCATAAACGGAATCGTGAACTGCGCTGGAAGCATTCTCCTTAAGCCGGCTCACCTGACTACAGAGGCTGAGTGGAAGCAGACTATCGAGACCAACTTAACGACAGCCTACGCGACCGTAAGAGCAGGCGCGAAGGCGCTTTGGTCGACCGGCGGATCGATTGTGTTGTGTGCTACAGCCGCAGCGCGCACCGGCTTCGCGAATCACGAGGCCATCGCCGCCGCTAAAGGCGGCGTCATCGGATTGACGCTCTCCGCGGCGGCTACCTATGCCCCACGCAACATTAGAGTGAATTGCGTTGCGCCGGGCCTGGTGGATACGCCGCTGGCAGCGCGGATCACTTCAAACGAGGCGGCCATGAAAGCTTCGGCTGCAATGCATGCGTTGGGCCGAATTGGTCGGGCTGACGATGTGGCGTCGGGAATCGCATGGCTGCTGGACCCGGAGAACAACTGGGTCACGGGCCAGACCCTGGGCATCGACGGCGGCCTCGGAACGGTTCGAAGCCGCTAGTCCGGCAGATAGCAGGCGCCCCATTCTGCGCCGTCTCTTCGTGCTGATTGACCCTCTCGATCCAGCCACAGCGCCGTTTGACTGCAAACATAGGGCATGCTCAGCGGCGAAGGACCGCAAGAGCGTGGTCAGAGTGAATCTGAATTTGCGTTAACGGCATCAGACAGGGGGAGACTACAATGCCATCAAGCAAGACAGCCACGCCGTCCTTTGCTACACGGATCGATTTGCCCCAGAAGGACCGGCAGGCACTGATCGAACTGCTCAACCAGCGTCTGGCGGACACCGCGGACCTGTACTCGCAGATCAAACAGGCTCACTGGAACGTAAAAGGCCTGGACTTCTTCCAGCTCCACGAACTGTTCGACGGCCTGGCGGGCGAGGTGCTCCCCTTCATCGACTTGATTGCCGAGAGAGCCACAGCGCTCGGCGGCGTCGCACTCGGAACTACGCGCATGGCGGCGGAGAGTTCCACACTGCCCGAGTATCCGCTGGCGGCCATCGATGGCCCGGCGCACCTGAAGGCGCTGATCGAGCGCTACGCCACGTACACCGCGACCATCCGCAGGGCGATCGACCAAGCGGACGAGCACCACGACAAATCCACCGCAGACCTGTTCACCGAGATTTCACGCACCGCCGACAAGCAGCTGTGGTTCCTGGAAGCCCACGTCCAGGCTTAAGCCGCCCAGAAGGTGTACTTGCGATGCGCGACGTTGGCCAGATGCGTCGCGCGCGCGATTGGAACGAAGGGCGTATGCCCGCGTTGGTAGCCGCGCATCTGCGCACGCAATCCAGTGAAGTATCTACGTGCGCGATTGTGCCGTTCACGCAGGTGCGTCATTCCCAAGTGCAGTTTATCTCTGGGTAGAAGGCGAAACCATCGCGGTTCAACTTCATGGTGTCCCGGTGGCCGTTTGCGATCCCGACCACATCCGCGACCTGCTTCCCCGCGTCCGCGACCAGGCGGGCGGACTAGTCCCCTTTACCGCGCTCCTGCGCGTCAAAGTGAGCCGCGGCGTGCCAGTGGACAGCGCTCTGGTCGCCCTGCGCCGGCGCTAGCGCCAATGCTATTCACTGCACGGATCGAATGATCGAAAGTGGCCGGCTGTCGTGCTCATGGTGACGCGGAACTAGTTTCCCAGATGGGGACTTGGGGCTCACGTGGGGCGTCAACTCCGTGGTTTGCGCGTTTTCCAGCCGTCAATGCGCCGAGTTAAACTCAGGCCGTGACGTTACGGCAGAGAATCGGCATTGGCATCGCAACCGTCTATTGGCTTTTTCTCACCGTAATCTATTTCTACATCCCTTTCGGAGATCCGGGTTATGAGTACGGCGGGTTGCGGCTAATTCTGTATACATTGCCCTGGGGTCTGGTCGGACAACTGCCCGCTGCCATCGGTGCAATTGCACCGAGTTTGATCGGTGATGCCGTGTCATTTTTCGTTTTCGTTGTTCTCTGCGGGGGCGCAAATGCGTACATCGTGATGCGCCTTTTCGGTTACAGGCTCAGTAGGCGACAAATGGGTGCCATAGCAGCGATGGGATGCGTGATGGCCATGGCGGCCCAATTGACCGCTGCGGCACGGGACCAAGCTGCTAGGAACTATCATTGGCCTCCCAACGTGCCAAAGGCAGCGTTCCTTGTCCCGAACTTCTCGGGAGGGTGGTATCAGGCGTGCAATTTCGAGGCTGATGGCCAAAAGAACCGCTGCCGAATTTGGAATTTCGGAGGACAGATCCTCTATGACGAGGAGTTCGTCCCGTATGATTTTGGTCCCCCAGTGGCAACGAATCAGTTGAGGATTGTGGATCGGAATAGCGGTCCAGATCGTGTGACCCTTCAGAACGGACGCATACTGATCCCCAAATCCCGCGAAGCCGATCTGAGAAAGTTCCTTGATGGACACTAGTTTCTTAGCCGCAAAATCGGCCAGCTCGCGCTTATGGTCGTAAAGTCGGCGAGTCGTACACTGGCCCCAAACGGCCATCTGGGAAGCGTTGCTAAGCCGCCAATAGGTGAACCGTATCGGCGCTAGCGCGATGGGCCGCCCTTGCCCTCCTGAAGTGTCAGGATCTGGTTCGATTTCACGCCGCGATAGACCTCCTTCAACCCGGACGGCCAGTAGATCTCGACATCAACTGCCGTGGCGGGCCCAAGGCCGAAGTGCAACCGGAGGTCGTTTTGCGAATAAAAACTGGATTGGCTGAGGACCTCCTGCCGTTGGCGGCGTCCTCCGGCCGTCACGAAAGTTCGCGCGCCGATCGCGCTGCGGTTGGATTTTGTACCGATCAGCTTCACCTTGAGCCATCCGTTGCTATTGCTGGTCTCGTTGCGCAGCAGGGACGGCGGTTCGCCCATGTTCATGATCGCCACGTCCACGTTGCCATCGTTATCGAAATCCCCAAACGCGCAGCCCCGGCTGGAGTGCCGGTCCGAAATGCCTGTGCCGCTGCGGGCGCTCACGTCCTCGAACTCCCCGTTCCCGCGGTTGCGCAGTACAATTCGCGGGTTCTTATACTTGTACTCTGCAAAGAACTGTTCCAACTCGGGGTACACGCTGCCGTTCACAAACAGCAGATCCAGAAGGCCATCGTTGTCGAAGTCGGCGAAGCCCGCGCCCCAACCGACGTAGCGTGTAAAGCTCCCGAAGCCCGCTTTCGACGTCACGTCTTCGAAGCGGGCGTTGCCTTTGTTGCCGTACAGGATTGGAGTATCGTCGGCGAAGTGAGTCTTGAAGATGTCGTCCCGGCCGGAGCTCAGCGCGTCGCCGACCGCCACGCCCATCCCGGCCTGTTCGCGCCCGTCCTCGTTGTACGCAACTCCCGCTTCCAGCGCAATGTCGCTAAACGTGCCGTCGCGATTGTTCCTGTACAGAATGCTGGGTGTCGAGTCGCAGGCGACGAAGATGTCCGGCCAGCCATCGTCGTCGAAATCGGCCGCCACCGCGGTCATGGCATAGCGGTGGTCTACTTTGGCGATCCCGGAACTCCCTGACACGTCGGTGAAGGTGCCGTCGCCGTTATTGCGATAGAGGAAGTTGCGTCCCGTCGGCAGGCCTCTCGGTCCGCAATTCACGGCGATGCCTTTCCAATTGCAGTTTTCTCCGACGCCCGGCAGCGGGACGGTTTTCAGATCGAAATTGAGGTAGGTGCTGACGAACAGGTCCAGGAAGCCGTCGCGATTGTAATCGGTGAAAGTGCAACCCGCGCCCCACTCCGGTTTGGAATGCAGAAGCCCGGCTTCCTTCGTCACATCGGTAAACGTGCCATTGCCATTGTTGCGATAGAGAATGTTTTGGCCCCAGCAACTGACGAAGAGGTCGTCGAAGCCGTCGTTATTGTAGTCGCCGATGCATACGCCCGAGGCCCACACGGCGCGCTCCAGCCCGGCTTTTCGGGTGACGTCGGTGAACGTGCCATCACGGTTGTTTTTGTACAGGCGGTTGGTGACGCCCGCCGGGGGACCCTCGATCTGCGAGCCACCCGGTACAAAGATATCCAGCCAGCCGTCGTGGTCGTAGTCGAAGAACGCGATCCCGCAGCCGTTGGTCTCCAGAATGTACTTCTTCTTGTCGGGGTTGCCGTAAACGACGGGAGCGGTGAGGCCCGCTTTGGCCGCAATGTCCGTGAACTGGTACGGCGACTCGGCGGCGCCCAGCGGAGCGGCGAGAAACCCAGCCGTGCCGAAGCCCGATAACCCGAAGCCCGATAACCCCAGGCCCGACACTTCTAGAAAACGGCGCCGCTTCACTTGAACCCTTTCCCTTCGACCGCGGTGTAGATCCGGTTGGCCGCCAGCGCGGGCAGTTTGTCCACCTGCCCACTCGGCCAATGGATTTCAATGTCCGCCGTCTCCGCTTTGGCGAGGCCGAAGTGGATCCGCAGATCGTTCTGGGAAATATAGCTGCCGCCGCTACGCACCTCATCCATCTGTTTTCGCTTGCCGGTCACGCAGTACACGCGCGCACCGATGGCGGACCGGTTCGACTTAGTGCCGATGCACTTGATCTTGATCCAGGTATTGCGCAGCGTGGTGTCGCAGCGCAGGAGTTGTGGCACGTCGTTCACGCAGTTGACCACCACGTCCAGGTCGCCGTCGTTATCGAAGTCGCCGGTGGCGCAGCCCCGCCCGCTGACTTTCTCCAGAATTCCGGGGCCGCCGCTGGCCGAAACATCGACAAACCGGCCATTGCCAAGATTGTGATAGAGCACCTTTCGCTGCCGGTAGCCGTACTCAATCGCCGTTTCCGCCACCTCGGGATAGACGTGTCCGTTGGTGAGCAGAATGTCGGACCACGTGTCATTGTCATAGTCCAGAAACAGCGCGCCCCAGCCGAGGAAGCGAGTGTTGCCGCCAAGTCCCGCCTGAAACGTCCGGTCCTCAAAAAAACTGTTCCCCATGTTGCGATAGAGGCTTGATGTATCGCCGGCGAAATTTGTCTTGATGATGTCCAAATAGCCGTCGCCATCGTAATCCGCCGTGGAGACTCCCATGCCGGCCTGCGGCTTGCCATCCGCCGAATAAGCGACTCCCGCTTCGATGGCGATGTCGGTGAAGGTGCCGTCGCGGTTGTTGTGGTACAGCGCCGATGAAGTGGAGTCGTTGGCGACGTAGATGTCCGGCCAGCCGTCGTTGTCGAAGTCGGCCACCAACACTCCCAGAGCGAACGTGCCCTGCGTTTTCAGGATGCCCGCCTTCTCGCTGACATCGGTGAAATTGCCCTTGCCGTCGTTGTGCAGCAGGATGTTTTTGCCTCCATCGAGCCCAGGCGGTCCGCATGCGACCTTAAGGCCTTTGTAGAGACATTCGCCGCCCTCGGGCACCGGCACCGTCTTGGGGTCGAAGTCGATGTAGTTGCCGATGAAGATGTCCAGCCAGCCATCCCGGTCGTAGTCGAGGAAAGCGCAGCCGGTATTCCAGCGCCTCAGGCCATCAGTGGTGAGGCGCGTTGTTTTGGATAGGCCTGTCTTTTCCGAAACGTCTGTAAACGTGCCGTCGCCGTTGTTGCGATACAGCACGCAATCGCCCCAATAGGTGACCAGCAGGTCGTCGACGCCGTCATTATCGTAATCGCCGACGCAGCAGCCCTGGCCCCAGCCGGTGCGCGCCAGGCCAGCTTTCAACGTGACATCGGTGAACGTGCCGTCACGGTTGTTCTTGTAGAGCCGGCTTACCGGCGTATCGGCCTTGGTCCAAATGGCGTCAAAGCGTGTGCCGTTCACCAGGAAGATATCGAGCCAGCCATCGTGGTCGTAGTCGTAAAAAGCCACGCCGCAGCCCGTGGTTTCGAGGAGAAAGCGGTTCTTGTTTTCCAACCCGAAAATCGTCTTGGAGCGCAGTCCCGCTTCGCGCGCCACGTTGACGAACTGCGTCTCCAGTGGCGCGCCTTTCAGCAAGCCTCCGCCGGAAAGCAGTTGATCCAGTGTGAACACCGACGCCGAAGCGCACAGCGAACGGATCAGTCCGCGCCGGTTCAATCGGGTCGTCACTGGGGATGGGCCTCCACGTCGCGTCGCTCTATTTCTTCTGGCGCAGCCTCACGGATTGCTCGGCTTCCTTCTTTTGCTTGATCCGCGCGCCCTCGGCGAAGGCCTGTTTGCTGCCTTCCAGGTCGCCCTGCATGCGCAGAATCTGGCCGATCATGTTGGATGGCCCCGGGTCTTCGGGCAGAAGGCGCGCCGCCTCGCGCAAGGCTTTCAGCGCACCCGGAACATCGCCCTTTTGCTTGAGCGCCGAGCCCAGCAGATAGTGTGCCTGTCCATATTCCGGCCGCTGCGCGACGGCGGCCTGCATCTGCGTCGCCGTTTCCTCAAAATCGCCAAGCTGCCAGACGGTCATACCTAGCGTGTAATGGGCCTCCGGCAGACCGTTATCGAGCCGGAGCGTCTCCTGGAACTCCTTCTTCGCTTCTTCCAGAGTGTCCTGCATTTTCAGCGCGAGGCCGAGATTGTAGTGCGCCACTGCGGAGGCGCGGTCCACTCTTATGGCCAAGCGGAACTGCTCCTCGGCTTTGGTGTATTCGCCGGTTTGCATGTAGGTAAAGCCGATATTGATCATGGCCTCCGCGTTGTCAGGATCGATCTCCAGAACCTTGCGGAACTGTTCCAGCGCCTTCTCCGGCTGCCGCAACTGGACTAGCATGAACCCGTAGCTATTGCGCGCCCGGACGTCTTTGGGGGCCAGTTCAACGGCCTTGGCGTAAGCGTCCCGGGCTTCCGGCACAGCCCTGGTCTGTTGCAGCGAGACCCCCAACGAGTTCCAAGCGGCAGCGTTGCCGGGTTCCAGTTGCGTGGCGATCTTCAGTTCGCTCACCGATTCTTCGTAGTGCGAGACTTCGAAAAACGACAGGCCAAGCTTGAGGTGATAATCGAAGACCGCGGGCGCGAGCCGGACAGCCGACTGAAGTAGCGGGATGGCATGGGTCGGATCTTTTTCGAGCCAGTAAAGAACGCCGAGATGGAAGTGCGCGGGGGCGAAACCCGGCTCCAGTTCGATGGCGCGTTCAAAGTGTGGCTGCGCCTCGGGGCCGCGATGGAGCACGGCCAGTAGAAAACCGGTCTCATCCTCCAACTCGGCCGACTTGGGATCGGCGGCTGCCGCACTCCTGATCACCGCCAGCGCCCCGGCGGCATCTCCCCGAGCCTTAAGCGCCTCCGCCTGTTGCTTCAGTTGCACCGCTGGCTGGCCGGCCGCTGCGATGGACAGGCAGGCGCCTAAGAAAACGATTCGGCGAAACATACACAGGGGATGGACCTCCCTCAGAGCCCCGACCGTCAGGGAGGGGTTGCCGCACACGCGTTTGCTGCCCGCCGGTGGCGGCCCCTCCCTGACGGTCAAGGCTCTGAGGGGCGTATTCCCTACGCTAGAACTCTCTCGATTGGCCGGCATTTGAGCAAATCCAGGACAGGTCCTAATTATACTTGGGATTATACTGGGGACATGTTGGGGGCCCTGTTGTTGCTCGCGATGCTTGCGGACGATCACTCCGCTGGAGTGAATTTTTACAAGCAGCGCCAGTTTGCAAAGACTATTGAAGCACTGGAACGCGCGGTGGCGACCGAGAAACTCGGCACGCCGGAGTATCGCGAGAGCGCGGTGATCCTCGGCCAGAGTTACTATCTTTCCGCGCGTCTGCCGGAAGCGGCCGTATGGCTGCAGAAGGCGGTGGACGATGGAGCACGCATCAACGAAGTGTTCTACATGCTGGGCAACTGCTACATTCAGCAGCGGGAGCCGGTGAAATCGCGCGCCGCGTTTGCCGCCATGTTCGGCGTGCCCGTCGAATCGGCGGCCGCGCACCTGCTGACCGCGCAGTTCATGGTCCGCCAGGAATTCGAAGAATTCGCCCTGAAAGAGCTGGCACGCGCGGTGGAACTGGACCCGAAGATCCCGCAGGCGCACTATCTGCTTGGCATAATCGCTATCTTTCGCAACGATCTCGACAAGGGCATAGAAGAGATGCGGCGGGAGATCGCGATCAACCCCGGCTTCGCGATGGCGCACTACAAACTGGGCGACGCCTACACACGGCGCGAGGATTGGGACTCTGCCATCCCGCCGTTGCAGCGCGCCGTCTGGCTGAATCCGGACTATAGCGGACCTTACATTCTGCTGGGCAAAGCCTACTTGAAGAAGAAGGACTTTGGGTCGGCAGAAGGCATGCTGCGGCGCGCCCTCAAAATGGATCCGCGCAACTACCAGGCGCATTACATACTCGGCCAAGTCCTGATGTTGGAGGACAAAACCGAGGAAGGCCGCAGGATGCTCGAGGAATCGCAGAAACTGCGTACTCCGGCCGACAAATAAGGTCACCGTCCCAAAAGCTCCTGCTTTTGCTGCGCGGGCAGCGCATCGTACAATGCCGTAAACACCCCGTTCGTCCAGCCAAACCCCGCCTCGTTCGAGTTGTACCCGAACTTGATACCGCGGCTGACATCCATACTGCGGCGCACTGCATCGTACTTCTCCACGATGATTCCGCGCTCGCGATACTGTTCGAGCACCATGGACAGGAATTCACGCGAAATCCGGTCAGCCTCGGTGTTATACCCATAGCGCCGCAAGCCTTCGACCGCCACCATTTGCAGCGGAGCCCAGGCGAACGGCGCGTCCCACTGGTTGCCGCTGGGGTTCGGACTGGTCTGCAATCCCCCGGGTTTTTCGAACAGCGCCAGGTTGCGAACCACCGCGGCCGCCTGCTCGGGGCTCGCGTAGCCGGCCCACAAAGGAAAGAACGTGGTGGCAAACGGATACTTTCGCAGACGATGATGAACGAATTCGTAATCGAAATACAGGCCGGCCTGCTTGTCCCACAGGAGGCGATTGATGCGGTCCGCGCGTTCCGCGGCCCGCTTGTCCCATGTGGCCGCATTCGCGGAGCGATCGAGGATGCGCAGGATTTCGGCCGTCTGCCGCTCCATCAGGTAGAGCAGCGAGTTCAGGCAAACCGGGTTGTAGTGGATGATATCGATATTGAACTTGCCGAACCGGTCGGAAGGGTCGAATCCCGATTCCCGCATGGAGCGATCGCCCTTGTAGAACAGCGTGGTGAGGATATCCCGGCGGGCATCGTAGTATTCACCCACGTCGTAATCCGCAATCTTGTGGGTTCGGAAGTACTGCTTCACCAGGTCGTAATGGGTGCGGCCCTCGGCGTCTTTTTCGGAGGAGAGGACTTCGGGCGCAGGGCCGTCGCCCAGATCGTAATAGCGGGAGAGCGATGTCTCGGACGTGAGGTGCGGCTCGGTGGTCCAGAAGCGGTAATATTTCTCGATCGCGGGCACGGCCGCCGCCAGCCATTTCCGGTCATTCGTCTTGTGGTAGACGCCGAGCAGCATCTGAGTCAGGAACGGCGGCTGCGAACGCGTCAGGTAATAGGTACGGTTCGCATTCAGAACCCGGCCGTACTCGCGGATCTCGTAGAGAAAATTCTCGGCCATGTCCTTAGCCAGGGCGGTCTCGCCATCGCGCAGCAGGCCGATCTGAATGAAGTAGCTGTCCCACCCGTACATCTCGTTGAAACGCCCGCCTGGCACGACGTAGGGCTGGGGCAGGTAGAGCAGGCCCTGCTCGCGCACGGTAGCGAGGTCTTCGGGAAGCGAACGCAGATCGATTTTCTGAAAGTCTTCGGCCGCCATGTCTCGCCGCAACTGCTGCCGGATAATTTTCAGATCCTCATCGCGAGGCACATAGACCGGCCAGCGCCCCTCGGGACCGGCCTGAAACTTGGGGTCCGCCGCGGCCGCTGCCAGCGTGCGGTTGGAGCGGGTCAACGGCGCCCAGGTCTGCTTGATGTAGTCCAAAATGGGCGGGCGCTCGGGCGCCGGCGCCGCCTGTGAAAAGACGAGAGCGGCCACCCCGAGGGCGTACAACGGCGCCCGGAGCCATCGGCGAAATCCTGATGCTTTTACCATGTGAACACGACCGATGTGCGCTGATAGCCGTCTCCCGCCGGAAACCGGACGCGCAACGTGGTTCCCGCCAGTTCCGCCCCGCTCACCCGCACTCCGTTCTGGTTGATACGCACGGGAAGGCGAACCTCGGAACCACCGGGAGCTTCGAATTCCAGTTCATACCGATGCGTGTCCCGTCGTTCGCCCACCACCTTCAACTGTGCGGTCCGGGAGCCGGGCAGCGGCAGTTCGCCGGGAACGCCAACCTCGACCAACGGAAGCGGCAAGGTCAGCTCGTGCGCGCTGGCGCCGGTTGCATCGCAGGAGCGATCTCGCGGTGCGGTCTGGGGGACCAAACAGACTTGAGGAGGAGCGGAACGGGCGCGGATCACCAATTGCCCGCCCTGCCGCGCAAAATCAAGATCGATTCTCGCATCGCCGAGCGGCACATTGTGAAGGTGTGCCGTGTCCCAGGTAGCCGGCAGATTCGGGGCCAGCCGGAGCGTGTGATGCAACGCGTCCCAATCCAACCCGAACAGACCGCTCAGCGCCGGAGTGACAACCATCGCCGAAGACCAGACCTGGTGCGAACTGCTGCGGCCCAGGGGCTGGAAGAACTCGCCGGAGAGCAGTTCCGTGACCGCGCCCAAGTCCTGCGACCACGTCAGACCGGCGTTCTGCATCAAGTGCTGATAACCCGCCAGCGGCCGGCCCGCGCGATATTCGGCGAGCGATACCCATCCAGTGAACAGCGGCCAGACGGAGCCCTGGTGGTAGCTAATAGGGTCGTAGAACGGCGTTGCGACGCTGATGTCGCGGGTGCCCCAGTCGGTGGAGAACTCGGCCGATGCCCAGCGGCTGAGCATGGCATCGGCTTGGGAAAGGCCCAGCCGCCCGCTCCACCATGCCACGGCGGGGTAGATGGTGGCGGTGTGATCCAGGCTGCCATCGGGATTCCGGCTGAACGCATAAAATCGCCGGCCGGCCTCGTAATATTCGGATTCGAGTTTGGTGCGGATCTCTTCGGCCTTCCGGCGGGCATTGGCGGCGAGGGCGCCGTCGTCCAGGATGGCTGCCAAGCGCGAGAAGGCATCGGCCGACTGCTGGTCGAGCGCGGCGAGATAAATCTCCTGATGCGGCATGCCGGGCGGCCAGCTCTCCACCCAGCCCGTGCCTTCGGTGTTCTCGTAAATACCGTCGCCATCGGAATCATGGGCCCTGGTGAAGGCATAAGCGCGCTGGACCGCGTCCCAATGGCGGCGGAGGAAGGTCAGGTCACCGCTGACGTTGACGTAGTTCTCCATGGCCATGACGAATAGCGGGGTGGAGTCAGCCGAAGCGTAGAAATAGGGCGTGGCTTTCCAATCCACCAGAGGGGCGGTTTGCGAGAATTCGTGCATGATTTTTCCGTCCGCGCGCTGCCGGCGGATCAGAAACTCTAGCGCCTTCCGGCAGAGTTCGAAATCGCCGTAGCCCGCGATGGCGTAGGAGGTCCACAGCGAGTCGCGGCCGAAAAACCAGGCGTATCCGGGGCGTGCCGAATCGCCCGATTCGTAGTAGCCCGCGATCAGCCCGGTCTGGTCGTCAAGCCTGACCTTGCCTTGGTCGATGGCGATCTCCGCCCAGCGGAGCGCGCGGTCGAAGGCGGGGTCGGGTGTTTCGGAGGTCAGCCGCCGATCAAAGAAATGCGCGTAGTATTCTTCATTTTTCCGGTAGAGATCCGGAATGCTGGAGTGGAGCGCGGCGAGGAGGGCGGGACCTGCGTCCGGCGAAGAGATCAGGGTTATCAGTAGGGGAAAGAACAGCCCGGAATCGGTCTTTGGGTCGAACGCCAGGTTCAACTCCACGGGATAGGTCTTGGGGCGCTCCTGGTAAGGCGGCAAAATGCCGGGCCTCGCGCCAGGCATCGCGATGGCCGCGGAAAGCTCCGGGTTATCGGTGTGGAGCACGTAATAGCCGCCCTTCTCCACCCACTCGGCGTTCGGTGTGCCGAAATTGGGCGCCGGCCACATGCGCTGCATTTCAGGTTTGAAGCGGAAGCTGAGGTGCATCGGCCGGATGGAGGCGAGCTCAAACACGACCACGACGGCGCCTGCCGCGTCTCCCCGCGCGGCAAACATCCGCTGCTTTACGGTGAAGGCGGCGTGGGAATAGGTGATGGTGGTCATGGCCGGCGCCACCTCGATGGTGGCTGCCTGCGCGGTAACGTCGATCGGGACGGGATAATCCAATAGATCGGCGGTGATGGTGAAATGACTGAGGATCTTGACGGGGTAAAGCCACGCTTCAAAGGTCCCGCTCTGTTCGCCGAAGATCGCGTCGCGCTCGCCCGCCACGGTAAAAGGTTTGGTGGGTTCCACGGGACGGGTGATGGCGAGCGAATCGGTACGGATGGGGAATTGCGGGATGGGTTCGAGCGCCGACGCATGCCAGACAGCGGCGGCGAGCACCGGAATCAGACGGAGACCAACCCTAAGCTTAATCACCGAGTGCTGGGGGAACGGCATACGCTCCTGATCCTAAACCACATTGCGCAATAATATGCCGGTTTCCTGGAAACCCGGCCGCGTGGAGCGGCGGAAAGCCAGAAAACCGGCAAGCCGCTAAATAGTGCCGCGGCCGCAATATTCGGTGCTAACGAAAACCCGCTCGCTGACGCTCGGGGCTCAGATCCGAGCCCCGAGCGTGAGGGAGGTGGGAGACCTCGCGACGGCGTTCGCCTAGAACTTAAGCGTTGCGGAGAACTGCATCCGGCGCATAGTGCCGCCGCCGGCCAGTCCGGTAATTTGACCCGCACTAGGACTTTGAATGTCGCCATTGGGGCCACCCAGGTTGGTGTGGTTAAATACGTTCGACGAGTCGCCGCGTAGCGTGAGCCCAATGCGCTCCGAGAAACGCACCGTCTTGGCGATAGTAAGGTCCTGCTGAATGAAGTGCGGACCAAACAGCGTATTGATGGGGTAGTTGCCGAAGGTATTTGCTGACGGAACCATGAACGTAGTGCCGAGTCCGCCTACAAACCACTGGTTCCGATCCCCCTTCGCTCCGGCATAAGGATCTCCGGTCCCGAGGTTCGGCCGGTTGTTGGGGCCCTGATTGGGCTGGCCGCCCTGCGAACCGTAGTTCTCCAGCGTCGGAGAGAAGCCGAAACCGGTGTAATAAGTGGTGATGCCGCTGAGCGTCCAGCCACCCAGGACGGCGTCCACCGGTTTGCTCATGCTTGCCCCGAATTTTCGACCGTGCCCGTAAGGAATTTCGTACGTTTGCGCCAACGTGATTTGGCCGCGTGGGATCGTGTTGCTATACCCCTCACCTGCGGCACGGTCGTAGAGGAAGTAGTAATTGGAGTCATAGCCCCAACCAACGCCCCATTGCCGCTGATAGGTATAACTTCCTTGCAATGTCCACCCCTGCAAGGCCTTGACCATCACGGTCGCCTGGAGGGAGTTGTAGCGCTCGTTGGCGCAATCGCAGTAGTAGGAGAGATCGTTGGTCCAACCGAACCTGGAATAAAAGGGCCGGTCCAGGTTCGTGTTGGAAACGCCCGGAACGAACCTAGCTTCGTTGGGGTTGATTGTGTTGCTGGTGCCCATGAATCCGTGCCGGTTCGAGTTTCCGACATAGGCAGCCGTGATCGCAATCTTGTTGGTGAACTGCCGCTGAATAGCGACGTTGTACTGGTACGTGGTGGGCAGCGTGATCTTGTCTGGCCGGAACTTGGGATTGATGCCGGCGGGGAGCGGGAAGGTTCCGTTGGAACCGACCACGATGGGCGCTAGAGTGGGCGGTCCTTGCGCCAGCGTGAACACGCTGGTGAACCCGTTCGGCGGCTGGACGCTCTGGTTTGCGAGCACGGGCGGGTTCTGCGTGACGTTGTGGCCGAAGTTAGAGCCAAACACACCCAGATCATATGATATGCCGAAACCCGACCTGACCACCGTTTTGGGATCGATCTGGTACGCAATACCCACGCGAGGCGCAAATTGATGCCAGTTCATGTTTTGGATGCCGTGCAAGGAAACCCCACCCTGGCCGAACACATACATGTTGCCGTCGTGAATGTTGAGCGTGGCGCCATTCCCGGCGGCGTTGACGGATTCCGGGAATGTCATTTCCCAGCGCAACCCGAGGTTGACGGTCAGTTTTGCCGTAGGGCGCCAAGCGTCCTGGCCATACCAGAAGAAGCGCCGCTGACTTTCCGCTGCATTCGTACTGGTGCTGACATAACGGCCGAATTTCGTCACGTTGCCCAACAGGAACGTGGCGAGTCCGATACCTGGCGACGGGCTCTGCCCCGCCGCGGCCACGCTACCCGTGGCCGAACCATCGAACGTCAGTTCACCGGCTCGGTGCGTGTCGCTTGGAACCCGCAGGTTCTGCGCGTATCGCAGGTCGACACCAAATTTTAAGGTGTGCTTGCCAAGCGTCTTGGATAGGTTGTCGACAAACTGATACTGCTTTTCGGTTTGCGTCAGGGGGCAATTGCACTGGTTGACGCCCAAGGCATAACCCAACTGATATGCATCGTTTGGCGACGGGATATTGAAATACGGCATCCCCGAAGTGTAGGTACTGTCCAGATTTAAGCCCGGGATGCCTGCTTGCGTCGCCGGGCTCGTACCGTATCCATTCGGTACGTCGAAGACGTGATACCGCATAAAGCCAAAGCGAAACTCATTGACGAGCGTCGGACTCAGGATGTGGGTCCATCCCACCGCCAGACTCTGATTCCTCGCTTTGGAATTTCCCGCATAATTGCCGAACTGCGGTCCACCTGCCACCAGGCCGAAAGCGCCCGGCGCGGTTTCCACGAAGCCGGCGAAGCTGTACCGTCCGAAAATCGTGTCATTCTGGTTGAGGTAGTAGTCTTCGCGGGTGTTGAACTGATTCCCGTCGATCGCCACCGCGCCGTTGGCTGCGTAATTGTTAACGAATGGCGCGCCGGAGATTTGCTGGGCATTCGGTAAGGGGAAGTAGGCCAGGATAGCCTTGGCTTGCGAACTGATCTGGTTGGTAGGGATAGTGTTGTTCGGAAAAGGCGTGCGGCCAATCCCCGTCTGCTGATTCCCGGTGGCGGGATCGTAGATCTGATAGTTCTTGTTATAGGCAAGCCACTCACTGAAGTTGCCGCTACGGTTCAACGCGTCTGGCACGCTGGTCACCACCGAGGCTCCCTGCGACTGGCGGTTGACCTGGATATCGCCAAAGTAGAAAAGCTTATTCTTGATAATCCGGCCGCCCGCCGCGCCCCCAAATTGGTTCTGGCGGTAGGTTGCGGCAGGTATCCCGGCGAACGGGTTCGCCGCGAAGGTGGTGAAGCCAGGCGTATTCAGTTGCATGTACTCGAACACGTCACCGTGAAAATCGTTGGTGCCGGACTTCGTCGAATAGGATGCAATACCGCCGCCTACATAAGAGAATTCCGCATCGAAATTCTGGTTCGACTGCTTCACTTCTTGCACGGAATCGAATGTGGGATTAATTACGATGATCCCGAGAATCGGATCCTGGTTCGTGGTCCCGTCCAACTCGTAGCCCATGGAATCGAACAACTGGCCGTTGACAATCATCTGCACGCTGCCCTGAGGGTTTTCGTCGGAAGCATGCTGCCAGCCGATCTTGGCCGTGCCCGGGTTGAGCAATTCCATCGATTGGAGGTTGCGCCCGATATTCGGCAGATCGTTGATCTCTTTCGCCGTAAAGGTCTGTGCCACGTCGGACCGGTCTGACTGGAGCATGGGCGCCGCGGCGACTACTTCTACTTCGGTAGACATCTCGCCGACTTTCAGTGAGCCGTCGTACCGAACCGCTGCGTTAACCTGAACATCGAAGGCATCCGATTTTACCGGGCGGAAGCCCTTGGCCTCAATCGTGACCATGTACTGGTCCGGAACCAATTGTCCTTTATTGTAGTTGCCGGATACATCGGTGGATACTTCAGACTGGGTTCCTTTGTTCAGATCGGTCACCGTGACCTTGGCGCCCACCACCGCGGATCCACTGGGATCCGTCACGGTTCCAAAGATGCTTCCGAAAATCTGTTGAGTGTTAGCCGCAGCACAAAACATCAGCAGCAGCGCTAGAAAGCAGCATACTTTTCGATACCCACCGAGCATAAGCCCCCCCGCGCACAAGGCGTTCAATTAGGTGGGATCAAGCAGGGATCCCACAAGAGTCGAACGAGACGCTGGAAGTGTAGGTCGGATAATATGAAAATACTAGCTAAAAACTTCCTTACACCTGGAACAGCCGCGTCTTCTGGTAACTTTCCAAGCCAGGAAAGGTTTTAGTTAGTGATAGTTAGGAAGGATTATCGGGCCCACCGGCGGGCTCCACGATGCTCGTCGGTGAGCTATTTTGTTAAACGCCGCTGTAACACCGTGTAACATGTTACTTGCCGTTCCATACATGCACCACGCGCGTAGACACTGTCGGCAAGCAACGGGGGAAGGAGGCCAAACATTGCAGCGATCAGCGATCTTGGCTCAGTTCAAGCCCCTTGCGCGAGTGAAACAAAATGATCTCACTGCGAAGCGGTACTCCCCCTTTGATGTGGACCGTCAGGACGGCCTCAAAGAGCGGCCGAGAGCCTGGCTTTGGGTTGCCTGCCCGGTTCAGCAGTTCGCGCACGGTGTCTTCGCGGCAAACGAATTCCACCGCGGCTTGCGTCCCGATGGTAGAGGTACCAGCCAAGATTAGAGCCCATCGCGACGGGTTGAGAGCCGGCACCAACGCCACCACCGCGTAGTCCTCGGTCAACGGAAGGGAGCTAGGCAAAAACACCTTGGGCTCGCCTGCCCGCGGCGCCAGGTTGATCAGAGAGCCCTCACCCGATTGCGGTCCCTCTTCAATCAGCTTAAACTGGAAATCCTGTAGGCCGGGAACGTCCCGCAACGCTAGGTTCTCCAGTGACGATCCGACGAAGACAACATCGTTGTTTTCGACGTCGTCCAGGGAAAGAAGACCGCCGCGCTTGACGCGGATTGCGCGATTCACCAACGCAAAGGTCCGATCTAAGGCGTGTATACCGAGCACCTCGCCGATCCCCGTGTAAAGATCCACAACATCGCGGCCGGAATCGCGGGAGGGGATGAGATAGCGCATGCCAGTGACCGGCCGCCCCACGAAGGTCGCGTTACTGAACACCACCCATGGATCGTTCGGCCCATTGAGCAGCATCCCCCAGAAGCGCCGCAGTGAGGGTGTATCCCCTGCATCCGCTACGACGCGGCTCTTGGCCCTGCCGATACGATCAAGCGCAAGGCTGGCAGCCATTATTGCGGCGATGCAGGTCATGCACACCAAGGCAATCGCCAGCAGGCGATTCGTAAGAAGCGGCGGTTCGAGCCGGATCGCAGGAGTTTCCATGGCAGGTCGCACCATCATCTTGGGCTCCGGTTCGATGGGTCTGGGATGAAACACCGGCGTGTATGAGCCCTTCGGCAATTCGATGGCGATTCGGTCTTCCGCTCCGGGACCATTGTAAAAATCGATCAACTTGGCGCGGAGGCGCGCCACGTTGACCCTCACCGTCGAATCGATTCGCGGATCGAATGCCGCGGAGCGCCCGAACACTTCCGCTGCAATTTCGTGCTCCCGGATCGCCGAACCAGGGGCGTGAATCGCGCGATTCGCCAAATAGCGAATTAGCCTGCAGAGCGATTCGGAGCCTTGCAGAGTAGAACTCTCAATCACCCTCTCCACCTCTACGGCACGCACGTCGAGCCCAGAAGTACCCACCCCTATAGCCGCCATTGCCAGAAGTCTAACTCTCCGAAGGATTCATTGCAAGACGAAAGATCGGTCTGGCCGGAGTTCTCGCCGATCGCGCCACTTAATTTGGGGATTCGGATACGCGGAAGTCCCTGGACATTGCCCTTTGACCGTACTGATTCATCCAAAAGTGGAATCGCGGGACCCGGAGTTAAATCGGTTGCGTCCGGGCGATGGCGACTCCCCCCATCGAATCGGCGCAGCCGTAATACAGAAACCACTTATTCCGGAACCAAACCAAGCCCTCGGTGAAGGTCGTCCCGGCGGCGTACTGGCCCATCTTTTCGAACGGCAAAGTTCTTGCCAGCGGTTCTTGTATGTCATACCCAGTACAAATGACCGGCTCGGTAATCTCGAAAGGGGCACCATTGGCTACCGCCAGCCCGGCCATAATAGAGTTCATGCCACAGGATCAAACGGCTGAAACGTTGCTCTATATGAAACCTATGCGCAGGTATATCAACATGGCTCGGCTGGCTGGCTGCCTTTGCTTGTCCGCCTGTTTGACCGGGGTCTCGTTTGCGGCTGACGCCCGGAATGCCTGTATTGGCAACCCAAGTCAATGGAGACAGGTGTTCAACGGCAAGGACCTGACCGGCTGGAAGCACGTAGGTCCCGGCAACATGACGGTAGAAGACGGGGTCATCCAGTCGCACGGCGGCATGGGCTTACTCTACTGGACCGGCGGGCCGATCGGCGATTGCATTGTGCGCGTGGTCTACCGGATGCGCGATGAGAATGACAACTCCGGTGTTTTCATCCGCATTCCGGTCGAGCCCCGGGAAGAGTGGATGCCGGTGCACTACGGTTACGAGGTACAGATCGACAATCACCCGGAGCGCTCCACTCCGCCCGAAGACGAAGCCCACTCCACCGGCATGCTCTATTCGATCACCAAACCTTTGGCCAAGGCTTGGAAACCTGGGCCGGAACTGAACACCATGGAGATCACCCTGGATGGTCCACGCACCATCGTGACGTTGAACGGAGTGAAGGTGACGGACTACAAGGAAGGCGATCCCACGCCGGAACGGAAGTTCGATTTCGAGCCGCTGCGCGGCCCGCGTCCGGCTCTTGGCTATTTCGGGCTGCAGAATCACAGCGGCAACGACATCGTGTTCTTTAAGGAAATAGCGATAAAGCCGCTCAAGAAGTGAGAAGGATTCCTCTATGAACAACCGACCCTCTCGTCGTGAATTAATCCGCACCGGCGGAGTTGTAGCCGGCAGCCTGCTGGCTGACAAGACGATTGTGCTTGAGGCGCAGACCCCGGGCGACACAGCTCAGCCGATTCCGGCAAGCGACCGCGTACGCTTCGGCATCATCGGCGTCGGAATGCAGGGCTCCGGCCTGCTGGCGAATGCCATCTCCCTGCCCGGCATTGAATGCGTTGGCGCCGCCGACCTGTACGATGGCCGCCACATGCTGGCCAAGGAGATCACCAAGAACCCCAGCCTTCCCACGAGCCGCCGGTATCGGGAGTTGCTGGACCGCAAGGATATCGACTGCATCGTTGCGGCGGTGCCCGATCACTGGCACAGGCGAGTTGTAGTCGACGCCTGCAACGCGGGTAAGGACATCTACTGCGAGAAGCCGATGTCGCACACCGCCGCGGAAGGGTTCGCGATGGTGGAAGCGGCCCAGAACAACAACCGCATCGTGCAGATCGGCTCGCAGCGAGTCAGTTCGGTGCTCTGCGCCAAGGCTCGCGAACTCTATCGCGAGGGCGCCATCGGCGATGTGGAGATGGTCGAGCTCACCCTGGGACGCAACGATCCCAACGGCGCCTGGCAGTATCCACCACCGACCGATCTTTCTCCGCAGACGCTGGACTGGAACACATGGTTGAACGACGCGCCGAAGATGCCCTTCGACAAGTTCCGCTTCGCGCGCTGGCGCTGCTGGAAGGAGTACGGCACGGGTGTAGGCGGCGATCTGATGGTGCACCTGCTCAGCGGCATGCTGGTCACGCTCGGTTGGAACGAGATTCCCCGGTCGGCCTCGGCGTTGGGGGGCATCGTCCGCTGGAAAGACGGCCGCAACATGCCGGACCTGCACGTGGTCCTGTTCGACTATCACGGCATCCCTGTTTACGTGCGCCTCAGCCTGGGCACCGAGAGCCCCGAACTCGCTCGCTTCATGGGCCCGAAAGGTATTCTTGATGCGGCTGGATTCGACCTCCGCCTGGCGCGGCAACGAGGGGAAGATGCGGCGCCCAGCTACTACTCTTCGGGTTTTCCGCAAAAGATGCGCGACGCATACGTCAAGCAGTGGCATGCCCAGCACGCGGTCGCCCCTGGCAAGGAACCGCTGATGGAGGACGTCGTCTATCGCGGCAATGATTGGGACGACGTCAGGCCCCATCTATGGAACTTCTTCCGGGCGGTCAAGTCACGGAAACCGGTGGTGGAGGATGCCGTTTTTGGCAACCACGCCGCCATCGCCTGCCATATGGCCAACGAATCGTATTTCCGCCAGAAGACGGTGTACTGGGATGCTGCTTCCCGAACTATCAAGACCTAGCACGTAGCAGATCTCACGCGAGCCCGCTGCGGCGGATCGAGAACCGCCGTGTTGCCGTGGGCCCTCCCGTCCATCGCAATAGTTGGACCGTGGGCAATGCGACAGCCGGTTCGGGCCGTGATCGCGGAGAGGGTGCGGAGACGATGGAGGGGTAGGGGACGGCCATGACGGGCGCGCCACGAGTTCTCGCGACCGAAGCCAGGGTCCCGGCAGTGAGAACTCACGACGATTCGTAGTATCGATCCCCTATTTTGTTATTCACCTTCGCGCGGCGGCTCGTTCGGACCCAGCACCGGAAAAGAAGTGATCCGCAGACGCGCGGCACCGTAAGGGACCAGCGTTACCGTTTCGTCTTCCAAGCTGCTGGTTACCGGCCCTTGGGGCGGAGGAGCCGCACTATCGTCGACGATGACCCACTGCGGCAGCCTGCGCGCTTTGGCCTCCAGCTTGACCGGCGGTGAACTGTTATTAAATGGCTGCCGGGTTACGGGCTCTTCACGTACTTGAAATGACGCGGAAGGATCTTTCAGGTCGACTCTGAGACCGTAGTTCCAGGGCGACGTTGGATACACTTCCCAATCGGCCACGGGGCCGCTCTGTTTGAGTTTGCTCCAGGCTTCGCCGATACGCAGGGAGTAAACCAGCGGTCCGCGTTCCACCGAAACGGAGTCATTAAATCCCTGAACGGCGCGGATGGGCATGGGCAGCGTGATCTCTACCCGCTCGCCCTTGCGCCATTCCCGCTCGATGCGGTGATAGGATCCTGGGCGCAGTCCCTTCAGGCTCTTCCCGCCGGCCACAATTACCGGATTGCTGGTCCACTCGGGAATCCGCACATACAATGGAAAGCGAATCGGCGAGGCGGGCGATACGGTCAGGCTGATCTTGTCGCGGAAGGGGTACTCAGTATTTTCTTCCATCACGACATCCACGCCTTTGATCTTCGTGTATACCTCACTGGGGGCATACGCGGCGATCGCCAGACCATCGTCGGGAGAGGCCATCCAAAGAGACGCCGCGAATTTCGGCCAGCCTTGATGCAGGTTGGCGGTGCAGCAACCGAAGTTCGGAGCCAGTCCGAA
>JANYJN010000510.1 GCA_025358475.1 Candidatus Solibacter sp. | reverse complement strand
CGCAGGTGCGGTTCCGCATTCTGGACGGGCGCCTCGCCATACAAGGGTTGACGGACCTGGCGGTTCCAGCGCGCGAATTCGCGGCTTTGGATTTGCCGGTGGAGCGCGTGTTCATCACGGAAAACGAGATCAACGGCCTGGCCTTCCCCGCCGTTCCCGGCAGCCTGGTGATTTTCGGTTTGGGCTACGGCCTGGACCGCCTGTCCGAAGTGCGCTGGCTGCACCACCGCGCGCTGCACTACTGGGGCGATATCGATACGTACGGATTCCACATCCTGGACCGCCTGCGGGTGCGGTTCCCGGACGCGCAATCGTTTCTGATGGATCGGGAGACGCTGCTGGAACATGCGCCGCTCTGGGTTCGGGAGGGCAACGCCTACGATGGCGAACTCCCCCGGCTGAACGCCGCGGAACGGGCGCTCTACGACGAGCTCCGTCACAACGGTCTGGGCGAGCGCGTGCGACTGGAGCAGGAGCGCATTCCCTATGGCTGGCTGCAACGGGCGCTGGGGGGCTAGGGGCTGTGGCCCCGTAGGACTGTTCGACTGGGGGCCGATTGGCAAGCTGCGCGCCGATTGTCAATCGGCCGCAGGCTAACAGCCCAATGCCGCTTAGTTTGGATGCCAGCGGCAATTCTTGCACAAATCGTGGGGCGGACCTCCTGGGCGGACCAACTGGTCCGCGGCCGACACCCTCGTCGGCCTGTTCGCACCCTGCATGATGCTGACCCCATTGTGCTGGCAGCGGGACGGGGGCGTCCCGCGCGGACCAGGGGGTCCGCCCCACCAATGCGGGTAAACGATTTGCCGTTGGTGGCGCAGGCGGTTTCGCCTGCGAATGCCGCCCGCCCCACCAATGCAGGTAGCGAATTTGTGCCAGGGCACCACACACTACAATGGGAGCAATGGTCAAAAGGCTAATGATGGCCGTCGTCGGCGCCGGGATTGGCGCGCTCGCCGGTTTGCTGATCGATTCCCTGGGCGCGGGCACCCCGGCATTGTGGGCCGGCGCCGCCGCCGGGGCGTTAATTCCGCAATTTGTGCTGGGTCCTCCGGGACGTTGATCTACATATATCTTTTTCGGACTTGCCGTTGAGCGTGGTACACATTAGAGTCTAGTAGGAGGAACACTAATGGCGTTTTGTGCGACGTGCGGTTCCGCGGTAGAAGGAAGTTTTTGTGCGAAGTGCGGAAGTCAGGTAGGGGCGGCGCCGTCCGCCGCGCCTGGCGCTGCCATGCAGGTATCGGGCGCGATGGCCGACAATGTGGCTTCGGCATTGTGCTACCTGGTCGGCCTGATCACCGGCATTGTCTTTCTGGTGCTGGCTCCCTACAACAAAAATCCGGTGATCCGTTTCCACGCATTCCAATCGATTTTCATGAATCTGGCCTGGATCGTGATCGCGTTCGGGCTCAACCTGATTATAGGTATCATGCATCTCTGGAGCCTGTTCTTCCTGACCAGCCTGATCGGGCTGGCCTTTTTCGTGCTGTGGATCGTCATGCTTCTACAGACTTACCAGGGGAAGACGATCGTGCTGCCGTTGATCGGACCGATCGCGCAGCAACAGGCACGCAACTGAAACGCGAAAGGGCGCCTGTCGCGTCTCAAACAGTGTGATCCGGTGGCTTATAATCCTGACGGCGGCTGTGTGTTCAGCCGCCGCGCAGGCGCCGAAAATCGGCGACATCAATTTTTACGGACTGCGCAAGCTGGCCCCGGAGAAGATCCTGGGCACGCTGGGACTGAAGAGTGGCGACCCGCTGCCGTCTTCCAAGGGCGATCTGGAAGACCGTCTTGAGCTGATGCCCGGGGTTGCAGCGGCGCGGGTGGAAGCGGTCTGCTGCGACGGCCCCAACGCCATTTTGTTTATCGGCGTCGAAGAGCGGGGCTCACCGCATTTTGGTACCCGGCCGGCGCCAACGGGCATGGCGAGCCTGCACGAGGACGTTATGGCGGCCTATCGCGAGTACCTGGGCGCGGTGGAGCGGGCGGCGCAACTGGGCAAGGCTGGGGAGGACCTCACGGCGGGCGAAGCCCACATTGCCGATATCCCGGCGCGCCTCTTTGAGGACCGGCTTGCCGGGCTCGCCGCGGACCGCCTTGAGGTGCTGCGCGAGGTGCTGCGCAACGGCGCCGAAGCCGACGAACGGGCGGTGGCCGCGGCCGTAATCGGCTACGCGCCGAACAAGGAGCAGGCCATCAAGGATCTGCAATTCGCCATGCAGGATGTAGAACCCGCGGTGCGCGCCAACGCGGTACGCGCCATGATGGCGATCGCGGTGCTGGCGCAGAAGCGCCCGGAACTGGGGCTGCGCATCGAGCCCACCTGGATGGTTGAGATGCTGAATTCGACCGTGCTGAGCGACCGGCAACTGGCGGCGCGGGCGCTGGTCACGCTGACGGAGCAGCCGAACGCCGCTGCGCTGGATCTGATCCGCGCGCGCGCTTTGCCCGCGCTGGTAGACATGGCGCGCTGGAAGACGCTGCGTTACGCCCTGCCGGCATTTCTGCTGGTGGGCCGCACCAGTGGGGTAGCCGAGGGGGAATTGCTGGACCAATGGCAGCGTGGCGACCGCGAGACGGCCATCGAAAAGGCCACGGCGCCGGTGCCGAAGGCGCGCCGCGGGAAGTAGCCTACAATGGGGAGATTGTTCCCTAACCCGGCCAAGGCGGCACCAAACAGCAGAACGAACTCACCGCAGAGACGCTATCACGGACGAGGCTGGTGGTGAAATGGGCTGGGAAGCTTGGTGCCGGGAGGTGCGGCGGCGCGGAGCCATCAAGCCCGAGCTTCGCGCGGATGGACAGGGCGGAGCCTGATCCCACTAGGCACCAATGAGTTGCGGGGAGGTTTCCGGAGAGAAACCAAAAGCCGGGTGGCCGGAAGAAGCAGGATTCACGCGGTGGCGCGGATGGCGAGCAGAGGGCGCGGAGAGGGCGGAGGAAGTATCCTGCCAAGTCCGGCGAAAGTTCGACTCGGCAGGTGCTAACGCGCAACGGCGTATCGCGGCCCCCGGGGTTCTTGTTTAAGCGAATGGCAATCACAAGACGGGAGATTCTGGCGGGCATGGCGGCGGCTGGGGCGGTCGCGGCACAGCAGCAGCCACCGCAATCCGCGCCGCCGGCGCAACCCGTGCCGTCCGTGCAGCAGCCGCCCCCCGGCTTGCCGGATGGGCCGCGCGTGCCGCGTCCGCGCACCCCGCCCAAACCGCGCACCACGCCCGTAGTGTGTCTCTACTCGCAGCATCTGATCAAGGTGGAGTACGAAGCCGTCGGCATGGTGCTGCGCGATCTGGGCTTTGACGGCTGCGACCTGGCGGTAGTGCCGGGCAGCCACATCGCGCCCGAAAAGGCCAGATCGCGCAGCACCATGCCGACGGCTTCGTACTCCACCTTGATCAGATGCTGCGAGTAGAGACACACTACGGGCGTGGTGCGCG
>JANYJN010000493.1 GCA_025358475.1 Candidatus Solibacter sp. | reverse complement strand
CGGGGCGGGCGGGAAATGCGCGTGGTCTCGGCAACATCGGCAGCCATGGCGAGGGCAACTCCGCCCAGGGTCTGAATGCGTTCGGCCAACGTGTCGACCACCTCAGCCTGTTCGCCGTAGTGCTTATCGAAGAGAAGATGGAGTTGGTAGAACGTGGGACCGGAGACCTGCCAGTGGTGCTTCTTGTACAGATCCCGCAAGGTCATTGTGTCGGCAAGAATCTGATTGAGACTTTCCGCGCTGGCCAGGCGAACCTTGTGATCGAGCGATATGGGCCGGTTTGCCACGGTTCCGTACTTTTGAATTTCAGTCTCCTGACCCGTGAGGCGCATCTTCTTGGAAGGATTGTTTTTCATAGTTTTTTCCTCTTTTTGCATTCGAGCGTTAAAGTCAATTTCCCAGGTATTCGACGTGGGCGTACGTACCTAACCGCGGGTTGTATGCGAGATACCAGCCAGGATGGTCTGGGTCTTCGTAGATCACAAGCTGATCGCCACCCCAGTTCCAGCCCCCCACAATGCTGTAATCGTACGGGGCGATGTCCCAGTAGAAATTGTTAAACCAGAAGCGTTCCCGGTTTCCTCCCCCCATCACGAATACATGTTGCGGTCCAAAGCCACCGGTGAAGCGTCCGTGTTCCCACGGCTGATCGAGGTGGAAATGCTCATCGTTGCGGCCACTGTTATGTCCGACCCATTCATCGTTCCTGGCGTGAACGTGAGGCAGATCCGGATGACCTCTTTGGTCCACGCGAATGCGATTCTCAGGGACGGCAGGGGACTGGCGCCCTCGTTCAGGAGCCGCATCGCGCCGATCCCGGGAAGCGGGCGCGGCAGCAGGACCGCGAGCCGGAACGTGTCCCCCGCCAAAGGCCGCGGGTCTCCCGCCGCCGCGTTGCTCCCCACCGCGCCCCCTCTCCTGTGCAAAAGCAGCTACGCAAATTAGAACCGATAGCCATATGGTCTTTTTCACAAAAACCTCTGCGGCGCAATCTGTTTACGTGCATGTGATGCGCCAATTTAAGCCGGCTGATCTTTTCGCTATGCCGTGTCAGTATGGTTGCTCACGCTTTGCGCCCGGCAGGGATTGGCTCTCGATGTGCTCCTGAAAGGGTCATGCGAGCGAAGTGGCTTTTCCTACTGGTTCTGCTGCCGAACCTGGCCGCGCAGGCTGCGGACGCCTGTAACCCTGCGGATTTGGTTGGGGCATACGCGTTTCAGCTAACCGGTTCGACAGAAATTTCCGGTTCCCCGAAACCGACAGTCAGCGTCGGCCGAATCTCCTTCGAGGAACGCGGCAACCTGAGCGGGACGGCGTCGGCCACCTTCCGCGGCCTGCTTCTGGGGAACCCGGTGACGGGGAGCTACGAGGCGAAATCGGATTGTTCCGTGATCTGGAAGCTGAGGGACGATTCCGGCGGCTTCCAGAATTTCAGCGGAACGCTTTCGAGCGATGCGACCAGCCTGCAATTCAAACAGATCGATTCAGGCGGCGCGCAGCACGGCATCATGAAGAAAATACCCGGCACGTGCTCGCCGGCGGACCTCCTAAAGGATTATTCTTTCACGGTCTCCGGCAGTACCACGCCGATGCAAGCAGGTCAGGTTCCTCACACGGTGTCGGCCAAGGGGACGTTGGACATTGCCCGGAACGGCACCTTTCAGGTAGAGAGCGATTGCTCCGTAACCTTCGTTTTGACGGTTCCCCCTCAGGCTGGACAGGTGGACCAACCTTCGCCCATGAACATGCGTGGATTTCTGGTCAACGGCGGCAAGGAAATCCTCGCTTTCCAGACTGACCCGGGCGCAATGGTGGCCGCACGCTTCACCTCCAATACAAGGTGAGCCCCGCGAGTACCGGCATTGGCGAGTCACGTGCACCAAGAAAGTACATGAAGAAGCCAAACGATGAAGGGGTCCGAACGTACAGTACCGTTTCGACCAAAAGAGAGAAAGGAACGGGTCCGGGTTCCGCCGGCCAGTCCGGAGACACGCAAGGATTGTCGGACGAAGCCGAGGCAGGCTCCGAGAGCGTCACGGAACTGGTCGAGGAGGGGCAATCCTTCGAGGCCGAAGTGATCGAAGGCATCGAAGATGCGCCCGACGCGGACGTGGCTGAAGTTCACACGAAAGAGGTTCCGGAGGACGATGTGCCTTCCGAATACCAGGACAGAGATTAGCGGCGCTCACGCGGTTGCGTGGGGCGTGATCCATTTCCAATTCCGGATTTCCGGCAGGTCCTGGCCGTTTGCGTCGATGTACTGCTTGTGCTCGATCAGCTTGTCCTTGAGTTGCTGTTTTAGGTAGATGCCCGGGTCGCCGGTCTGCGGCAGGCGGTCGATGGCGTCCATCACAAGGTGAAAACGGTCCAACTCGTTCACCACCGTCATGTCGAAGGGTGTGGTGATCGTCCCCTCTTCCTTGTAGCCGCGCACGTGGATGTTGTCGTGGTTGGTGCGGCGGTAGGTGAGCCGGTGGATCAACCACGGGTAGGCATGGAAGGCAAAGATGACCGGCTTGTTCTTGGTGAAAATTCCGTCGAAATCCATGTCGCTCAAGCCGTGAGGGTGCTCGGTTCGCGGCTGCAGCTTCATGAGGTCCACGACGTTGACCACGCGGATTTTCAACGCGGGCAGATGCTTCCGCAGAATGGAGACGGCGGCGAGCGTCTCAAGCGTGGGCACGTCGCCACAGCAGGCCATCACCACGTCGGGCGCAACGCCCTGGTCGTTGCTGGCCCACTGCCAGATGCCTATACCCTCGGTGCAGTGCTTGATGGCGGCGTCCATGGTCAGCCACTCGGGCGCCGGGTGTTTGCCCGCGATCACCACGTTGACGTAATGGCGGCTGCGCAGGCAATGGTCCATCACACTCAGCAGGCAGTTGGCGTCCGGCGGAAGGTAGACGCGCACCACCTCGGCTTTCTTGTTCACGACATGGTCGATGAAACCGGGATCCTGGTGCGTGAAGCCGTTGTGATCCTGGCGCCAGACATGCGAAGCCAGCAGGTAGTTTAACGAGGCGATCTTCCGCCGCCACGGCAG
>JANYJN010000441.1 GCA_025358475.1 Candidatus Solibacter sp. | reverse complement strand
CAATAACTCTGGCCTGACGGTAACTTCCGTTGGTGCTCGGTGCTTTGCCGGAAAAGAAGCGCAGACGCAGGTCTGGAAGCAATCCCGAGGATTCGCTGTTGAAGACGTACCCGAAGGCGGGGCGAGTCTCGCGCATTCCTTCTGCCTCCGTGCCCCAGCGCTACGCTCGAAGTTCGAGAGTGGCAGGCGCAAACACCAAAGTTCGAAACGTGTCCACGACGGGGAGCCAATTTATGTTCAGTAGTTTACGCACCTCTTCCGAATCGTCCTGGCTCCACTCCCACCGAAATAATACCCGTAAGTGATTGATTCTTTGTAGAATGTGGGTGGTTTTTGTAAACAACCGAAAGGGTTATGATTCCAGATTTCCTGAACTCTATCAAAAACAAGAACTTGCGCGAGGAGCCGTGGAACCTGGCCGAGCCACTGTGGGGAATTTTGTGGGAACTGGTCCGCAGTTTTTGGAGCAACCTTGGTGTGCCGAGCAGGTGAGAGATTTGGTCCTACGCCAAATGTGCAAAGGCTCCTAAAGCCTCTTTGTCCTTAGTCGGCGTCCACTCTTGGAATCACTCAGGCAGCTTCAAATATAGCCTTCAGCGGGGGGGACTTCACTCCGGTGCTCGCCAAGCATTCCAAGTCCTTCTCGCTGGTCGACGCGATTTCGGTCGGCGTGGATCGGATGCAACGGAACTTCGATCCCTTGCGCAAACACGTCGAACTCTGGCGCCAAGCGAAACCGACGGACGTCACCGCGAAGAAGTTCCTCGTCCACGCCATCACGCGACCGCCGTCTCAGTTTCGGCCTGCCAAGCGACGTATCGACTTTTGCGTTGTTTGCTAGCCAAACGTGAACGAAAAGATCTCGATGCCGGGATCGAGGAATTCGATCTCGCAGGCCACGCCTTTGATCGGCCCCGTCTGCCGGACGAACTGATACATCCGCGGTTATCGAACTTCGCCCGTGCCATCGGCGCTGGAATCGGATCCATGATCGCCGCCAGGCGCGGCGCCATTCCGCTTTACCTGGAAGCGAACGGGCGTAATGTTCTTTCCCGGGCCCAAGACCATATGGAGGTCGCGGCTGCCCGCACCACGGACGCAATTCAACTCGGATCTCATCCAAGGGCTCTCTATTCCTTTCGGGATGACGGTGTGAGATCGCGCTTCCGTGGCGGGGCAACGTGTTCACTGTTCAACGACTTCGTGAACGACTTGAGAGAGCCATTTTCAGCCGCCATTTCGAAGATTCGGCGTACAATCAACGCCTGGGCATCATTAATCTGGTAGCGTACGTTATCACCAGTTTGAATATTGTCGTACCCATGGCGATGGGAGCGCGCCCAACAGATGTGCTAAGCCTGGCTCTGGACAGGGTCTTTCGATGGTGGCGATAGGTAGGGTGATCGGCACGGGTGTAGCGGCAGCGCGAGTTGGCTCGGCGATCCTAATAGGGTAAGCCCGGCGAACCCGTTGGTGCTAATCGAGGCCGCGCTGGCCGTTGCCGCGGTGAGGTTCCTGGCCATCCAGTTGCCGGCGGGCGATTCGCTGTTCGGCATAGTCCGTCATGGGACATGTGGCCGGCACGGGTATGCACCCTTCATTGCCACAGTGATGCGTCACCTGGGTGAAGGTGGAAACCGCTTCGGACCGTTCCGAAATTTCCAAAGCTTCGATAGCAAAGAAATCGCTCGCACAGTGCAGCGCATTGCCACAACAGCCGATAGACCGTCACAGGAGCTTGAGTATTCACCATCGCCGTTACCTGCGGCCCCTTGGGAACTCAAGGCCTCGGTCTTCAGGGCGCGAGAACAAATGCAATGAATTTCGAAAAACGAATGATTTTTCCGGCTGTGCTGTTCCTATGCAATATCGCATCGGCTATCTCCTGTTTTGCGGCGGGCGACTGGAAGCGCGGCCTATATTGGGCGGCGTCCTCGGTTTGCATCGCCAGTGTCAGCGCGTGAAGGTTCGATCAGAAAGGCGGAGCCGCATCTCCCTGGCCTAGCGCGAATTGATCGAACAGGCTCGCGTCGTTGCCACGACCGCGTTACTCGTCTAAACCGCTAATGGTATGGACGGATTTCAATCGATGCTTCAATTCGTTACCGACGTGTCGGCATAGAGAATTCTGGCGCTCCGTTCCGCTGTCGCCAATTGTGGCTCAACCAAACGCTCCGTTCCTAGCAGTTCGATGG
>JANYJN010000416.1 GCA_025358475.1 Candidatus Solibacter sp. | reverse complement strand
GTGTGGTAACTGCTGGTGACCAGCAGGGCGCTGTGAATATTGCGTTGCTGGAGGGCGTCCAGGAGGGCGCTGGCTTCCTCACGGGTGGAGAGCCCCGTGTGATACACCGGGATGAACCACGCCGCCGGGTATCCCTTGCCGATAGCGAAGCGAATCGCCGAGTCGGCTTCATTGACCTCGTAAGAACCGGGCGGCCCACTCACCAGGACAAGCGGCACGTAGCCTTGCCGCACCAGTTCGGCCCCTCTGGTCAGCCGGTATCCCCAGGCGTCGCCGGCCAGCACCACGGCGATCTCGGCCTTCCCCGCCCCGTCATCGTGAACCAGGGCACTGCCCAGCGCCGTCAGCCAGACGTCCCGCGCTAGATATACCACCGCGCCCAGCAACAGCAGAGCCAATGCGGATTTGAAACGGAAAGACCGGCGTTCGCCCACCAACTACTTCTCGTCCGTGGAATTCTTCTGATCCAGATTGCCCACGGCTTTCAATCGTTGGTACAAGCGTTCCACTTCGGCCTCGTCCTCGGGACGCAGGATGCGGTAGCGGGGCAGCGAAGTCTGCGGTTTGCGTTCGGTGCCGGGCGCCAGCACTTCGCCCCAGTACTGCCGATAGGGGATGCCGTCGATGAGGGCGTCGCGGGAGCGCTGTCGCAGGTGCCGCAGCAGGCTGTTGCAGCTATCCAGGTCGCCTGGATAGGTCAACAGGAGGCGCGAATCGTCGAACAGGGTAATGCGCATGATAAGAGGTGAAATCCAGCCGGTTCGGTCCAGGCGCCGGATGTCCATCCAGGGGATGATTCGGCCGCCAATGGCGACGTAGCCCTCGTGAATCTCGATTGCCGGACGGAAAGCCATCGAAAAGAGCAATCCGGCGGTGAGCAGAAACAGCCCGGCGGGCACATAAGCAACATGCAGTTCGGTGCCCAGCCAGCCGCACAGGCCCGCCAACGCAAACGAACTCATGCCAAACCACCGGTAATGTCGCGCTGGTAGATAGCGAGTCATGCCAAAGCCATTCTTATTTTTAGACTACTCCCGACAGGCCACCCCGTCAACGTGCGCGAAGCGTTTGCGCGCCACGCAAGGTGTAATGAATCCCGCTCCAGACGGTGAAAGCCGCGCAAATCCATAGCATTGCGGACGAAATAGCATGCAGCGCCGGCGCGGGCCAGATGTTTTCCACCATCCACGCGACGGCGGTAACAATCTGTACGAATGTCGATGTCTTCCCCCAAAAGCTAGGCGAGAACTTCCTCACTTTGGTCAATCCCATGACCGCCAACGCCGCCAGGAGGATGTACATATCGCGTCCCAGCACCACCGCCACGAACCACCAGGGGACGCTCCCAGTGGCGCCCAGCGCCAGAAAGATCCCGCTGAGCAGGCATTTATCGGCAATCGGATCCAGGTAGGCCCCAACCTGGGTGGCCAACCCGTAGGAGCGGGCGAGCGCACCATCAAGTACATCGGTTACCGCCGCCACGAAGAACAGTTCCAGCGCCCGGCCGTGCCGCCCGTCCAGGATGGCGCCGATGACATACGGAACCAGAATCAAGCGGAGCAAAGTGAATAGATTGGCGACGTTGAACCACCGCGGCATGTATCCATCGAGTGTAACGCGCAGCGCGGCGCGCCCAACTGAGGAACCGTTGGTAGCGGAATTAGCAGGCGAAAGCGTCTGCGCCACCACCGGAAAGTTGTTTGCCTGCAAAGGTGGGGCAGGCGCTTTCGCCTGCCAATTCTGAAATTATAGGGTATTTCATAGCGGACAGTGAGGAACTGCCGGAGACCACGTACGCCCGATAACGCCTACGGGCCGGTCGTGGGGCCGGCCCGCTACCGCTCAGAGGACTGAGGAACCACTAGACAAATTGTTCCATGGGCAGGGCGTCCGGCTAGAATTGCCACGCCATGGAGGACATTCTCTTTGTCTTTTGCCAACTAGTCAGGCGAGCGACGGGATTATCTCAAATTTCTTCACTTCGCCGGCGCCTTCCGAAGGCTCGCACGAATAGATTCGCGGCGTCACGCCGAAGTGCTCTTGATAAGCATGCACGATGCCCGCGCGAAAACCCGCCACGGCCTCCACCCGCAACAGCGTCACGGTGCAACCGCCGAATCCGCCGCCGGTCATACGCGACCCGTATACGCCCTCGATGGCCAGCGCGGCCTCCACCAGGAAATCCAATTCCGCGCAGCTCACTTCGTAATCGTGCTGTAGGCTGCGGTGCGATTCCACCATCAGCTTGCCCATGACGGTCACGTCGCCGTTCGCGCTTGCTTCCGTGAAGCGGTTGACGCGCGCATCTTCCGTCACCACATGGCGCGCGCGCCGCGCCACTACTTCGGGCAGGCGCGCAGCCACGGCGTCCAACTGCTCTGGCGATACGTCGCGCAGACTCCGTACGTCCGGGTAGACCGCGGCAAAAGCTTCCACCCCAGCCGCGCATTCGCGTACCCTGTCATGGTATGCGGAGCCTGACAGCGCGTGCTTCACCATGGTATTGACAGCGATGAAGGCGATGCCTTCGGGCAGTTTCACCAAGCGGTGCCCCAGGCTGCGGCAATCGATTTCCACCGCCGAATGCGCGCGCCCGAAGACCGAGACATACTGGTCCATGATGCCGCAAGGCATGCCCACGAAATTGCGCTCGGCGCGCTGGCAGAGCTTGGCCAGTTCCAACCGGTCGAACTCGCGCCCGGCTAGCAGCGCCAGCGCGGCAGAGACCTCCAGCGCCGCCGAAGAACTAAGGCCACCTCCATCCGGCACCGTGCTGCGGATCAGCAGATTAGCTCCCTCCACCGGCACGCCGGCACGCACCAGTTCCTGCGCCACGCCGATGGGGTAGTCCGTCCAGGTGCCCGTGCGCTCCACCCCGCCCAGGCTCGCCGCGTCGAACTCGTGCTGTTCCCGCCGGTTCTCCGAATAGATGCACAGCTTGCCGCCGGCCGAGGGCGCGGCCGCGATGTAAGTGGCCATGTCCAATGCCACTGGCAGGACGAAACCCAGATTGTAGTCGGTGTGCTCGCCGATCAAGTTGACCCGGCCGGGCGCCCGGAACACACGAGGCTGTGTGGTGCCGAAACGTTCGCGGAATGCGGCGATCATGAGTCTTCGTGTTTCGAAAGCCTGCTGAGTCCCAGCATGACCAGGCCGAATGCCAGCATCACCAGCCCGCAGTATAGATTCACGTTGGAATCCGTCAGCGCCGCCCGTTCCGACGGCGCGAAAACACCCATGGCCAGCACTATCAGGCCAACTATGACGAAGAAAAAGCCCGTAGGCACTCTTAAATCCAGCATGTCAGGCGAACCAGAAATTCAAAAATAGAGCCATTGCGGCAATGCAGATGGCGAGCGGCACAGGACGCTTATACCAGCTTACCCCTTCATCATGTTTTAATTCCGTGAGACCGTACACCAGGCCGCGAAGTTCCGCCTCCGGCCGCGCCTTGGTGGCCAGGCTGACCACGATGGTCACGACGAAACAGGTGGTCCAGGCGGTGATGGCGATCCAGAAATTCTGCGCCATGATGGAGGGGAAATCGTAGAGCGTGGTGATCCAGCCGCCCTTGCCTTCGGCCATCGTGCAGCCATGGGCCAGCGCCGCCGCCATGGTGCCGCTCAACAGGCCGGAGAACGCTCCGTGTCCGGAAGTGCGCTTCCAGAACATGCCCAGCAGGAAAGTGCCGAAGAGCGGGGCATTGACAAAACTGAAGACTAGTTGCAGCAGGTCGTTGATGCTGTTGTAATACTGTGCTACATAGGCCGTACAGATGGAGAGGGCCACGCCCACCACCGTAGTCACGCGTCCCACCGTCAGGTAATGACGGTCCGGTCTGCCGGGCCGGATGTAGGTCTGATAGATGTCGTAGGTGAACACCGTGTTGAAGGCGGTGACGTTGCCCGCCATGCCGCTCATGAAAGACGCCATCAGGCCGGTGAGCCCGACGCCCAACATTCCGGCCGGGTAAAACTTCGCCATCAGCGTAGTCAGCACCTGGTCGTAATCCGGCCCGCCGTTCTTCATGGGCAGTACGTAACCCACCGCCATCTGGGAGAGCGCCAGCGCCGCGATGCCGGGCACGATCACAATGAACGGCATCAGCATCTTGGGCAACGCCGCAATTACCGGCGTGCGCCGCGAGGCCGACATGGAGTTGGCCGCCATGGCGCGTTGGATCACCAGGAAGTCCGTACACCAGTAGCCGAACGACATCACGAAGCCGAGTCCGGCCACCAGGCCGAAGACCTCGATTCCCATGGGGTTCTGGTTGGTGTGGGCAATGTACTTCCAACTGTGGGTCATGACGTCGCCGTTCATGCCGCCGGGTAGCGTCATGGTGCTCAGCCGGGCGGCCATGCCCCCCCATCCGCCGGCCTTCATCACGGCCATGATGGCCAGCGGCGAGAATCCCATGACGATCAGGAAAAATTGCAGCACTTCGTTGTAGATCGCGCTGGTCAGGCCGCCCAGGAACGTATAGGCCAGGACGATGGCGGCGGAACAGAGCACGCTGGTGGTGAAGCTCCATCCCAGAATCAGGCGAAGCAGCAGCCCCAGCGCGTACATCGAAATCCCCGACGAGAATATCGTCATGCCGGCGAACGCCAGCGCGTTCAACGCCCGCGTCTTTTCATCGAAGCGGAGTTTGAGATACTCCGGCACGGAGCGCGCCCGGCTGCCCCAGTAAAACGGCATCATGAAAAGTCCCACGAAAATCATCGCCGGGACCGCGCCCACCCAATAGAAGTGGGCCGTCATGATGCCATATTTTGCGCCGTTCCCCGACATGCCCACCAATTCCTGAGCGCCCAGATTGGCCGCCAGGAAGGCCAGGCTGGTGATCCATACCGGAACCGAACGGCCGGAGGTAAGAAAGTCCCCGCTGGTGGAGATCTTCTTCCGAAGCCGCCAGCCGATGCCGAGAACGAAACCGAAATAAATGGCGAGAATCGCGTAATCAACTGCAGCGAGTTTCAACGATGGACCTCTGCATTTCGACGAATTTTACAAAAAGGGAAACCTGAGTTTATCACAGCCCGCGCGGAGGCAAACCGATTTCCGCTTATTGCGAATCCGCCGGAATCAGGTTCACCTGAATGGCTTGCCGGCCGCCTTCGGAAACGCTCACGGCTTCGCCCCGGCTCTCCAGTGGCTTCATAAATTCCGGGTCCATCCACGCGCCATACTCCGCCTCTTCCCAGGCGTAGACGCGATATTCGCCCGGCGCCACGCTTTTGAGAGTGAACTGGCCGGAAAAATCGCTGGTGGCGGTCTGATAGAACGCCTCGCGAGCGCGACGCTCCTTCTCCTGGGGAACCAACACCACCATCATCATGGCCGCCGCCTTCTGCGTCTTCGGATCCAGCACCGTGCCGGTGACCTGCCCCGCGTTGGGGCTCAACACCACGTCCAGCGGCGCCGGGGATCCGGCACCGACTTCCAACCCGTTCGAAAGCACATCCAGATTGCCGGAGTGCGCGCTCTTGACGTAGAAACCCTCGGGGAAGCCGTTGACCGATACCGTGTAGCGATCCGCACTGACGTCCTCCATTTGAAAGCTCCCGTCCGGCTTCACCTGCTGGGTGGGATACGGGCCGTATACGACGCCGCCCGTCTCCGCCGGCTTCAGCAGCATGTGTACACTGGCAATGCTTTGCGTGGTTTCGCCTTCCACCCGCACCTGCCCGCTTACCGGTACGCCGCCGCGGACGGCGAGCGTTATCCCTTCGATGTTCGAGCCGCCCACCTGTATCGACGTTCGCGCCGTGAAATACTTCCCCTGCATATTTACCTGGCCGATCACGAAATACGACCCCGGCGTCACGCCGCGGAACTCGAAGGTCCCCTGGGGGGTTACCGGCGCGCCGCGAGCGAAACCGGCGCCAATTATCATGGCGTTGCGTGCCGAGAGGGTCACATTGAGATTCGTCCGACGTGGGTTCTCTCCGCCCCCGGGCGGACGGACCTCGCTCGCTACGCGCCCCCGCACGGTCACCGTGTGCAACTTCGCCAGAGTGATATCGATGTTGCGCAGTTGCGCACCCGCCGCCATGTCGATGGGTGCCGCTGCCGAGGTGTCCGTGGCACGCGGAAACCAGGTGGTCACGTACTCCTCCTCCGCAAGCGGCAACATCGGATTCGGACGGGTGTCGGCGCTCACGTAGTAGCGTCCCGGCGCCAGGCCGAAGACGCGGTATTCTCCCAAATCGTTGGTGGAGGCTCCATTGGTCCGCGACATCTGTTTCCGGCCCTGCATGTATTGCTGGCGCGATACCTGCACGTTCGCACCCGAGAGCGGCTCGCCCTCCTCATCCAGCACGCGCCCCGCGATCACCCCTTGCGGCGTCAGGCGAATCGCCAGCTCGCTCGATTTCTGCCCCGCTTCCAGCGTGAGCAGCGTGCCCGCCTTGCCCGGTCCGCGCGAGCCATACTGCGTGGCGAGGAATCCGTTCCGCTCCGCCGCCAGCCGGTACTTGCCGGGTGCGATCCCCGCCATGGCGAACTGCCCCGCGGCATCCGTGCTGACTGTTTGGGTGACCTGGATGTTGGTCACGCCAGGCGACATATCGACCCGCCGCAAAGAGACCAACGCGCGCCGTACCGGTTCCCCACTGGCTGCGTTCGATACCTGGCCGCTGATGGCGCATGAGTCGTCTGGTTTGGTTTGCGCCGCCAGCACTAGCGGCAGCAACAGGAGCGCACCCATCCATCGCATGATTTCAGGGTGCCACAATGCGCGGCAATTATGGGATAAGTTGAAAACCACTCTCGGCTCTTAGCGGGCGGACCCCCGGTCCGCGGCCAACGCCCCCGTCGGCCTGCCGGCACCCTAACTACTCAGGCAGCGCCGGAAACAGAGCGCGGTCCAGGATCCGCTTCG
>JANYJN010000401.1 GCA_025358475.1 Candidatus Solibacter sp. | reverse complement strand
ACTACCCTAGATCTTTGCCTTTGGATAGCGCGCGCGCATCCACTGCACGAATTCGGCGGGGGCTTCCATGGTGGAAAGCCGCGACTGCCGCACCAACGCCCAATCGTCGAACATACCGGACTGCTTGACCTCCACCAGCGGCGTGGGTGGATCCAGCCGTCCGGTATGTTCGACGATTGGGCGTTGGTGCGGCAGTCGCGGCTTTCCACCATGGAAGCCCCCGGCGAATTCGTGCAGTGGATGCGCGCGCGCTATCCAAAGGCAAAGATCTAGGGTAGTGCGGCCGAAAGTTCTGCCTCTTCGTGGGAGGCAATCTTGCCCACTGCCACATGGTCAAGCCCACTAGATGGAATACTTCCCGCTGCCGGCGCAATGGGGTCAGCAGCGTACAAGGTGCGGACAGGCCGACGAGGAAGTGGGCCGCGGGGGTCCTCCGCCTCACGCTGGCTTTCTCGAATATCGAGAGGTCTTCAATGCCCGCGAGCGACGGCTGAAAGCCGGCTGCAGCCAGGATTGGCTGCCCCACGCTAGGGCCTACCAGCCTAGCGGCTTGCCCTTGTTCTGCTCGTCGAGCCACTTCTGTAGGGGCGCGAAGTAGTCGCGGATGGCCGTGGCGTCCATCTGGCGCGTACCGGTGATCTTCTCCAGCGCATCCTGCCAGGGGCGGCTCTGGCCCATTTCCAGCATGGCGCTGAGTTTGGCCCCCGCTGCCTGGTTGCCGTAGATGGAGCAACGGTTCAGCGGCCCGGTGCATCCGGCCGCCTGCGAAAGCGCGCGGTGAAACTGGAATTGGAGAATGTCGGCCAGGAAGTACCGCATGTATGGCACGTTGGCGGCCACGTGATATTTTGCGGCGGGGTCAAAATCGGCCTCGCTTCGGTCTAGCGGCGGAGCGATGCCCTGATACTTTTGCCGCAACTGCCACCATGTCTGGTTGTACTTCTCCGGCGGGATCTCGCCGGAAAAAACCTTCCAACGCCATTGATCGATCACCAGGCCGAAGGGCAGGAACGCGATCTTTTCCAGCGCCCTATGCAGCAGCAGTCCGATGTCCTTGGAGGTATCCGGGGCCTGATCGAGCAGCCCGATCTTGACAAGGTATTCCGGCGTGATGGAAAGCGCGATGGTGTCACCCACCGCTTCGTGGAAGCCATCGTTGGCGCTGTCGCGGAAAGAGGGCGGCAGCTTGGAGTACGCCCGCTGGTAGAAATTGTGCCCCAGTTCGTGGTGAACCGTGAGGAAATCCTCGCCCGTGATCTGGATGCACATCTTGAGGCGGACGTCGTTCAGCGAATCGATATCCCAGGCGCTGGCGTGGCACACCACATCGCGGTCTTTCGGCTTGAGGAACAGCGAGCGCTCCCAAAATGTTGCGGGCAGCGGCGCAAACCCGAGCGAGGTAAAGAAGCCCTCGCCATACTTGACCATCTGCTTCCAATCCGTGTTGCGCTTCTTGAGCAGGGCGGTGAGGTCGTATCCGGGATCTGCATGGGCGGGGGCGAGCAGCGGGTAGATGTTGTCCCAGTCCTGCGCCCACATATTCCCCAGCAGGTCGGCCGGGATGGCGCCGCCGGCCGGCACGGCATCGCCATATTTTTCGCGCAGACGGTTACGCACGTAGGCATGCAGCGAAAGGTATAGCGGCTTGACTTGTTCCCATAAACGATCGAGTTCCTTGGAGAAATCCTCGGGAGCCATGTCGTACTTGGAGCGCCACATGGCGCCGTTGTCCTGGAAGCCAAGTTGCCGGGCGCCCTTGTTGGCGAGCTCGACGTAGCGCACAAAGTCCTTCCGGATGGGTCTCGAAATGGCGTGCCATCCGGTCCACGCATCCTGTAGCGCTTTGGGGTCACGGCTTTCGGCCAGAATTTTGCTCAGCTCTTCCAGGTCCTTGCAGCTTGCCGGTCCGCTGGGGCAGTACTTGCCCTTGCCGTAAGTGCCCTCCATGCCGGTCACGATGCGGGTCAACTCCTCGCTCTCCTTGGGATCGGCGGGAGTGGCGATGGTGAGGGAGAGCTTGAGCAGTTTGAGTTTTCGTGCGGTTTCGGCGTCAAGTTTGAGGCCGTCGAAGCGCGTCGCTTGCTTGGCGTAGGCCACGGTGGCGGCGATCGCCTTTTCGTCGAGTTTGGCGGCGATGGCCTCCGTATCGTCAGTGATGTACGTGGATTTGATCCAGTCGGCGCGGCCCGCGTCCACGCCCAGCAGAAGGAGCTTCTGTTCGGCGTCATTGATGAATTTGCGGGCATCCTCGGGGGTTGCCTTAGGGTCCGCGGCGAATACCAGCGCGGCAAAGGTAGCCGCGATGCATGCTGCTGCACGAATCTTCATGCCTTCAACTTAGCAGGACTCTCGGTGCTTTTGCGCCCTCGATTTGGCGTGGGTGTACCCACCGTGTTAGCATTTGAATATCTGCGTGACATCTTCGCGGGGACGTAGCTCAGTTGGTTAGAGCGCCGGCCTGTCACGTCGGAGGTCGCGGGTTCGAGCCCCGTCGTCCCCGCCATTTCTTTTCAACTCCCCACACCCTGCTTTGATCGCTGGCTACACTCGTCCACGGCCACGCATTTTTGCGCGGGTTGCGGGGGGGGTGCAAGCGCTCGCATGGTACCGGCACCCCATGCGTTCTCATCCAAGGGCGCGTCAGTGCGGAATGTGTGGAACGTTACGGATCAGCGTATAGCCATGGAAAACGTTAAAGTGATTTCCCATTGACAACACTCCGTCAGCCGGTATACGATCCTGTAAGCGGTCTCATAGTACAAATCAATTAGGTTAGGTCTCAGACTCCATTCAATAAAAGCCCGGTTGGGCGTGGAGCTTTTCCATGGTGCAAAGCTGGCGCGTGACTCGTCGCGGATCATTGATCGGAGGCACGGCTGTGCTCGTTGTGGTGAGTGCCGCGGCGCAAAGCGAACAGTTCGTGCAGGCGTTCCGTGAGGGGGGCGACGCGCTGCGGGGCGGGCGCATGGAACAGGCGGCATCGGCTTTCGAGCGATGCACAGTACTCGATCCGGGCTTCGCGGAGGCCTGGCTCAATCTGGGACTGGTCCGGTTCCAGCAACATAAGATTGGCGACGCGGTTCCCCTCTTAGAGAAGAGCCTCAAGTTGAAGCCAAGTTTGCGCGGAGCGAACCTGTTTTTGGGGATCGCGCAATATCGCGCGATGGAATATCCCAAAGCCACTGAAGCGTTGACGCGGGAGCTCGGGCTGGACCCCTCGAGCGCCGACGCGCTGATGTGGCTGGGCGTGGTGAAAGCGGCTGTGGGAGCGTCGGCGGAAGCGGTGACGTACCTTGAGAAAGCGGCCCAACTGCGGCCCAAGGACGTCGATGTTCTCTATCACCTCGGCAGGGCTCACATGCTTCTCTCCAAAGAGATTTACGAGCGCATGTTCGAGGTGGACCAGCATTCGTGGCGGGTTCACCAGGTGCTGGCGCACTCCTTCTCCGAAGCGGATCGGCTGGACGACGCCGTCAAGGAGTGCCAGGAGGCGATCCGGCTGAAGCCCGACGAGCCCGGCTTGCACCAGCAACTTGCGGACATCTACTGGGTACAGAACAACCTGCCCGCGGCGGAGACCGAATTCCAGACGGAACTGCAGATCGATTCCCACAACACCGGCGCCATGTATAACCTGGCCGTCATCAGCATCGAGCGTTCGAAGGCCGCGGTGGCGGTGGATCTGCTGACCGAGGTGCTGCGGCGGGCGCCCCACACTGCCGAGGCTCTGTATCAGTTGGGACGGGCGCAGGCGTTGCTGTCGAATTACGAACAGGCTGCGTCCAGTTTCGCGGCGGTAGTTGCGGACCAGCGGAAGATCAATGCCGAGATGTTCCGGCAGTCCTATTACCAGCTCGCCCAGTTGTACCGGCGGTTGCATCGGCCGGCGGAGTCCAAGGCGGCGCTGGATGCATTTGTCCGGCTGAAGCAGCAGGCGGATACGGCACAAAATCAAAGGCTTGAAGACAAACTGAAAAAATCCGTTGCAGAAGACGAAAACAAAGAAAGAGAGGTGCACCAATGACGACCTCCGGTCGCGAGCATTTCCACGAACGAAGTCACCCGCACAGAGACCGAGTGATTCTGCTGGCCACTCTGCTCGCAGTGTCGCTGGCGGGTGCTCTGGTCGCGCAGTCGAACCAGGGTTCGATGTCGGGGACCATAACGGATTCCTCCGGTGCGGTAGTGCCGGATGTGAAGATCACGGCAAAGCAATTGGCCTCGGGGACGGTTTACACAGCGATCTCGAGCAGCGCCGGCACGTATTCATTCCCGAATCTCAGGATCGGGACTTATGACGTGAGCGCGGAGTACCAGGGATTCAAGACGGCGCAATCCACCGGGGTCATGGTGCAGTTAAATACCACGAGTTCGTTGAACATCACGTTGGCCCCCGGCCAGATTACGGAGACGGTCACCGTCAGCGGCAGTGCGCCGACGGTGCAGGCGGAAACCTCCGTTATGACTAAGGTGGTCGGCGAGCAGCAGATCCTGGATCTTCCGCTGGCATTGGGCAGCGTGGTCCAGGCGATGCGTTCGCCGGAAGCGTTCGTATTCCTGACGCCGGGCGCGATAGGTCCTGGAACCGCTTCCGGCTCCGGCGGCACCTTCGAATCCAAGATCAACGGCGGCCAGGCCTACGGCACGGAAGTGCTGCTGGACGGGGCGAGTACGGGCCGGTCGGAGAACGGATCCTCGTTCGACGAGACGGCGCCTTCCGTGGATGCGATCGGCGAGTTCAGCATTACCACCTCCACACTTCCCGCGGAGATGGGGCGAACCACTGGAGGTGTCGAGAGCTTCACGTTGAGGGCTGGCACCAATTCAGTCCACGGAAGCGCGTACGATATTTTCCGGAATGAGAAGCTGGATGCGAACACCTTCTTCAACAACCAGGCTGGCTTGGCCCGCGCGTTGGACAAACAGCATGACTACGGCGTGACTTTCGGCGGCCCGGTCTGGATACCCAAGGTGTACAACGGAAAGAACAAGACGTTCTTCTTCTTCGCCTGGGAGCAGTATCGCCAGAACCAGGGAGGCGTCAACAACATCAGGGTTCCAACCGCGGCGGAGAAGGCTGGCGATTTCTCGGCGAACCTGACCACCAGTGTTCTGGCCCCCAACCCCTGCGATGGCTCGAGTATCTTTCAGGGGCAGATCTTCGACCCGAGCACCACCAGAACCGTCAACGGCGTGCAGTGCCGGACGGCATTCGCGGGGAACCGGATCCCGACATCCAGTCTGAACCCGATCGGGGTCAACCTCATGAAGTACTATCCTAATCCGACCAGCAGCAATGCGGCGGGCAACAACTTCACCTACCCATTCAGTTTCCCGATTCTGGATACGTCGACCAGCTTCCGGTTTGACGAGAACCTGAGCGACCGGAGCAAACTGTTCTTCAGCTACGCTTCGCGGGACAATACGCGCATTTCGACCACGCCGGCGTATAACAATGCCGCACTCGACGGCCGAGCCCAGGATTTCTTCACTCACTATTTGCGCCTCGGTCACGACTACGTGTTCACGCCGTCGCTGCTGAACCACCTGAATCTGGGTTTCAACCGCACCAACAGCACGAACGTCGGAGCGGGTACCCGGTATGCCGGGAACTACGACCAATCGTTGGGCATCACGGGCGCCGGCGGCCCGGTCTTTCCGGGCATCGGGGTGGGCGAAGCGACCACCTCCGGATTGGGCGATACCGTCAACGGAGATACCATCGATAACGGCTTCCGGCTCAGCGACAGCATCGACTGGGTGAAGGGCCGGCATAGCATCAAGTTCGGGGTGGACCTGCGGATGCAAAAGTATCTCCCGATCGACAATTCCAACGGCAGCGGTACCTTCAATTTCGGCCGCGGCCAGACGGCGGGCAGCGCGACCACTACCGGCCTGAGTGGCAACGGTCTTGCCAGCTTGCTGCTGGGGCAGGTGGGCAACTCCAACATAACAGCCCATGCGGGGCAAGCGTACTGGTTGACGGGTTACGACGCCTTCTTCTTCCAGGACAGCATCAAAGTAACACGCACCCTTACCCTGAACCTGGGGTTGCGCTGGGACGTGGAAATACCGCGCCGGGAGAAATACGGCAACACCTCGAACATCAGCCTCACCACGCCAAACCCGGGAGCCAACGGGCGCCTGGGTAGTTTGGTCTTTGCCGGCGTCGGCACGGGCCGCAACGGCAACAAGAACGAGCGGTGGGTCGATATCTACAAGAAAGATTTCGGTCCGCGCGTCGGGTTTGCATGGGCGCCCACACAATTAGGCCACAACACGGTGATCCGCGGCGGCTTCGGCATCTATTACGGCGGTCTGCTTTATGCGGATTTCGGCGGATTCAACCGCACGGGATTCCTGGCCAATCCGAGTTTCACCAGCATCGATGGGTTCAACCCGGCGTTTAACATCAGCACGGGATTCCCATCGTTCACGCCGCCTCCTTTCCTGAGTCCCACGCTATTGAACGGCGCCGGACCTCAGTACACCGATCCTTCCTATGGACGGCCTCCCATGGTCAGCAACTGGAGCATCGAAATCCAGCGCCAATTGGCAACCGACTTGATTCTTGATGTCGCGTATGTGGGTACGCACGGCACCCATCTGCGCAGCAACTTCAACGCGGTCAATTCGCTACCCTTGAATGCGATTACAAGGGGAGCGTTGCTGACCCAGGCGGTCACATCCCCGCAGGCGGTCTCCGCCGGGATCGGGCTTCCCTACGCCAGTTTCCCGACGGGAGCTACTGTGGCCCGTTCGCTCACGCCCTATCCGCAGTACCTGGGTTTCAATACGGACGGCGCGCTGGAGAACCTGGGGGTATCCAGCTACAATGCCTTGCAGGCATCTCTGCAGCGGCGCTTCCACAACGGCCTCAACCTGTTGGCCGCTTACACCTGGTCCAAGACCCTCACCGACGCCGATAGCGCCCTGCCGTTCTTTGCTACGCTACATGGCGGCGGGTCAGCGCAGAATCCGTTCGACCTGAAGGGAGAGAGATCCCTTAGCAATCAGGACGTTCCACACACCCTGGTACTGAGCTACATTTATGAACTGCCCATCGGCAAGGGCAAGAAGTTCCTGCCGCAGGGCGGAGTACTGGACAAGATCGTGGGCGGATGGGAAGTCAGCGGCATTCACCGCTACCAGAGCGGGCAGCCTATGTCCTTCTGCTGCGCGAGCGGAATCCCCAATTTCGCCGGCGCCATCCGCTTCAATCAGATCCTGCCGGACCTATACAGCTCGAAGTTCACGGGCGGCAACTTCAACCCGGTCACCGATTCGATGTTCAATAGGGCCGCGTTTGCCGATCCGAACGCTCCGGCACGAATCAACGCCGGCGGAGCGTACGCGTTCGGCGCCATGACGCGCACCGAAGGCTGGCAGCGCATGCCGATGTTCCTGAGCGAGGATTTCAACCTTCTCAAGAACATACGCTTTACCGAGAAAATCACTGCCGTACTGCAGGCGAATTTCATCAACGCCTTCAACCGGCATATCTTTAATCGGCCGCCCGACTTGAATCCGAACGATGGGTCGTTCGGTATTCTCGACACTAACAACACTCTGGAGACGCCGCGGCGCGTTCAGTTGCAATTGAAGTTACGGTGGTAAGAAGTGCCGGCTAACCAGTAGATAGGTTACAATCGCAGTGAATCAGGCCCGGGCGCCCATCAAGGCTACCCGGGCCTGATGTTTTGCAAACTTGGAACGCCGGGCTATACTCAGAGTTGAAATCTCCCAAAGCAGGCAGTCCATCATGCGGCCCCGTGCGTCAGTAGTAGCGTTTTTTTTGTGTGTGTTCGCCTCCGCCTGCCTGGGCGCCGGGCAGTCCTCGGAAGAGGCCTACAAAAAAGGTTTAGAATCGTTCCGGCTAAAGCGCTACGCCGAGGCTGCTGAGATTCTGCTGCCCGCCTGCTTCCCTGCCCCTGGATGGAAAGACGCGCTGGTCATGCGCGCCAAGGCCCTGATCCAAACCAACCGTCATGTGGAGGCTGAGCAGGCGCTGCGCGAGTACCTGAAGTATTACGATCACGCCGCCGATGCAAAGTTCCTGCTTGGCTACGTGTTGTTCCGGCAGAATCAGCCGGCGGCGTCCCTGGCGATCTACTCCGCCGCCGCCGCGCTGCAGCGGCCCCAACCTGACGATTTCAAGATCGTGGGTTTGGACTATATCCTGCTAAACGACTATCCCGAAGCCATGAAGTGGTTGGAGAAATCGGTGCGGGAGAACCCGGCGGACGCCGAGGCAGTCTATTACCTGGGACGCGCCTATTACAACCAGAACTGGTTCGACAAGGCAATCTCCACCTTCCAACAGGCGATCAAACTGAACGCACGGTTTGCCAAAGCGCATAACAACCTCGGACTCGCGTTGGCGGCACAGAACAAGCTGGATCTTGCCGAGCAGGCTTACCGGCAGTCCATCCGCATCGGCGAGGAGGACGGGAAAAAGAGCGCACAACCCTACATCAACCTGGCGGAATTGCTGATCGACCACACCCGGGTGCCGGAGGCGTTGGAGCTTCTCGATTCGGCGCTGAAGATGGATCCATTGTCCGACAAAATTCAGCAACTGCGCGGCAGGGCGCTGCTGAGCCAGGACCGGTTGCCGGATGCCGAGGCCGCCTTTCGCGCGGCGCTCGCATTGAAGCCTGACAGCGGGCCGCTGCATTACCAGCTTGGCCGCGTGTTAAAGCGGCTGGGGAAGAACAGGGAAGCCATGCAGGAATTCGATCGTAGCAAGTCCCTTATGGGGACGCGGTCGGCACTGCCGTATTAGTGAGCCGGATGATGAACCTGCCCCTGCTCATTCTGCTGCTGGTTACGGCGCCGCTGTTCGGACAGAACGCCGACGACAGAACCACCGCTCTGCAAGAGGCCGCGAACCAGATTGCAGCGCAGAACCTCTCGGCGGCGGAGCGTGCGCTGAAACCGCTGGTGGCCCAGGACGACCCAATCGCGCTCAACCTGCTGGGCATAGTGAGAATCCAGCAAGGGCAGATAGCGGACGCTGAGACGCTCTTCCGCCGCGCCATCGAGAAGGGGCCGAATCTTGCGGGGCCGCACGTGAATCTGGCGCGGCTCTACGGCAAGTCGCGCGCCCAGGACGCCATTGGGGAACTGGCAATGGCGTTGGATCTGGCACCCGATCTCCAGCAGTCAGCTTTGCTGCTGCGTGAAATCGCGGCGGCGGCTTCGGCTGACCTGGTGCGGTCGGGGAACAAGGAACAGGCATTGGCGCTGATGCTGCGGGCGCACAAGGTGCTCCCGCACGATGCCGACCTGCTGGTGGAGACGGCGCTCGCGGCCATGGAGGCCGGCCTCTATCAGGATGCGGAAGGCTTTCTCACTGAAGCTCTGGCCATCCGGCCTGCGTTCCCGCGAGCCCTCTATGCCCTTGCCCGCGCCTATCTGGGGGCCGGCAAGGGCCAGCTTGCCGAGCCGGAGTTGCGAAAGTATCTGGCCTTGCGGCCGGAGGATGCTACCGCGCAGTACGGGCTGGGCTACATCCTGATGTCTGAGCAGAAAGTGGAGGAAGCCCGCGCGGCTTTCGAAAGGTCCCTCGCGTTAGAGCCGCGGCAGACGGAATCGCTCTTTCAACTCGGCGAGATGGCCTCGCAGGAAGGCAAGCGTGAACTGGCAGCGGAGCGGTATAGCAAGGTGCTGGACGTGGACCCCACGCACGGCGGCGCCCTTACCGGCCTGGGAACGCTGGCCTACCGTGCCGGCAAACTGGACGAGGCACTGGGCTATCTGGAGCGCGCAGTTGCCGCCGCGCCATCGTACTACAAAGCGCACTACTACTACGCACTGACTCTGAAGAAGCTGGGGAAGAAGGAGGACTCGGACCGCGAATTCCAGATCGCGACCGGCCTCCAGAAGCGCGATGCTCCTGTCACC
>JANYJN010000373.1 GCA_025358475.1 Candidatus Solibacter sp. | reverse complement strand
CGGGGTAACCGGGGAGCATGACGGCGCGCCACCCGGCCGGGAGAAGGTGATTCTGAACGTCGGCGCCATCCAAAAACGCAAGAATATCGCCCGCCTGGTGGAGGCGTTCGAAACCCTGGCGCCGCCATGGCAACTGGTGCTTGCCGGATCCCACGGCTATGGCGCCGAGGAGATATTGGCGCGCATCGAAAACAGCCCCGCGCGCGACCGCATACGGGTAACCGGGTACGTCTCCGCCCCAGACCTGGCCGGATGGTACGCGCGCGCCGCGGTTTTCGCCTTTCCCTCCCTGGACGAAGGTTTTGGCATGCCGGTGCTGGAGGCCATGGCCGCCGGCGTCCCGGTGATCACCTCGAACCACTCCGCCTTGCCAGAGGTGGTGGGAGACGCCGCCGTGCTGGTGGACCCAGACGACAGCGAAGCCCTCGGCATGGCGCTCCGGGAATTGACCGTCAACGTGGAGTGGTGCCGGGAATTGGCCCGCCGCGGAACCGCGCGGGCGCGAATGTTCACCTGGGAGAAAGCCGTCCGCCAAACCTGGGACGTGTATCGGGCTCTCCTGGGTTAAGACCCGAAGGCCTCAGCGGTTTTCGTCATCGACGGCTATCTTGAGCGCACGCAGGAAGCGGTGGTCCTGGGTAGTGAATTTGATCTTGCCGGTGGCTTCGAATGTGCGTTTGGGCTCTTCGGTTACTTCGGGCTGGTTTTCTTCCTCGTCTTCGGCGTTCTCATCCCTCCGGTTAAAGCCGATAGTCGCTTCCAACACCAGGAAAACGTCGTATCCGGCTCTCTTGATTTCCCCGATTGCCTCCGCAATCCGGTCGGATTCGGAGAGGGAATCGTTAATCGCGTTTCCCAACTCCTGCATGAGGTGCTTCAATGGCTCTTCCACAGATTCCCCTTAATGGCAGATGCGCCGGAGACAACCGGCGTTCCACCTTTGGGCCCGCATCCACCCGTTCCGATTGTAATGGACCAAACCGGGGTTCACAAGCGCGCCCACAGGTAACAATCGGCGATTTCACACAGAAACATTACCGCGAAAACCCTAGTTTCCGCCTTTTGTTACGATGTGGGTGTGTGGAAGCAAGTGGCAGCACGCCATTCTCGCGAGTTCGTCAGACACGTGGTGCCGGCCGTCCTGAAGCCGGCCCGCACCCTCTGGAATGAGGTCATCGGGTTTTTTTTCATCTGCTTCGCCGTGATTTTCGGATTCAAATCGGTGCGCTTGTACCTGGATTTCTCGCGCGGCGCCGGCGAAGCCGCAAGCGCGGATTTCGTACGCTTCGTGGTGGCCGTCTTCTGCACCCTCCTGATGTTATATTTCGGCGTCACTTCCTTCCTGCGCGCCCGTAAGATTTCTCGATCATGAACGAATCCCCCGGCAACGAATCCCTCGGCAACCCAGGCGAGTTCCCCTACACCCGCGGCGTCTACCGTGAGATGTACCGCAGCCGCCTCTGGACGATGCGCCAGTACGCCGGCTTCGGCACCGCCGAAGAAAGCAACCGGCGCTATCGCTACCTGCTCTCGCAAGGCACCACCGGGCTCTCGGTGGCTTTCGATCTGCCCACCCAAATGGGCTACGACAGCGACCACCCGATGGTCGCGGGCGAGGTGGGCCGCGTCGGCGTGGCGATTTCCTCGCTGGCGGACATGGAACGTCTGTTCCAGGACATCCCGTTGCAGGACGTCTCTACGTCCATGACCATCAATTCCACCGCCAGTACCTTGCTGGCTTACTACGCGCTGGTGGCGCAACGCCAGGGGGCGGACCGCCGCAAGCTTTCCGGCACCATTCAGAACGATATCCTGAAGGAGTACATCGCGCGCGGTACCTATATTTATCCCCCGCGCCCGGCCATGCGCATCATCACCGACATCTTCGCCTGGGCGCGCAGCGAGATGCCGGATTGGAATACCATTTCGATCAGCGGATATCACATTCGGGAAGCCGGCTCTACCGCCATCCAGGAACTGGCGTTCACTTTTGCCAACGCCATCGCCTACATTGAGGCTGCCATCGCGGCCGGCCTGGCGGTGGATTCGTTCGCGCCGCGGCTTTCCTTCTTCTTCAACTCGCACAACGATTTTCTGGAGGAGATCGCCAAGTTCCGCGCGGCGCGCCGCATCTACGCCCACCTGATGCGCGACCGCTTCG
>JANYJN010000367.1 GCA_025358475.1 Candidatus Solibacter sp. | reverse complement strand
GGTGGCCGCGGCACTGTTCGACGTGCTGGAGACGCAGCGGATTCTGGCGAGTAACGCGAAGATCGCGATGCTGCCCGGTGGTCCGCACGGCCGCATGCTCGCCAATCTGATGGCGGCGGATAAACAGGGGTAGCCAGCGGGGCCGGCCGGGCGATGGCCAGACGGTATTGGCGAATTCCGCCTTCCACTTCTCGGTCTGCGAGAACCACTACCCCCTGGTCGAAACTGTAAGATTGCCAGACTGCAGCCCCGGCGAATTGGCCGTTACCTGAATCCGGCCGGATTTCCCAGTCGATTGTACGATAGCCAGACAGAGCCCGTTGAAGACCCTCCGGCGAGTGGCCTTGTAATCTTCGTGGCTCTGCGGATCTCCGTTGTCCAGACCGATGAGTTTGCCTTCGCCTTCCACAACGAAAGCGACCTCATGACCTGCCGTCGGCACTACGCGGCCCTGGGCGTCCAGGATTTCAACCGTGATGTGGGCGGCGTCGCGGCGATCCGCGGCGATCTCCGCGCGATCCACTGTCAAGCGGATGGCCGACGGCTCTCCCGTGGTGGAGACTTCCACGGTAGTCACAACCTTGCCATCCTTGGTTCCCACTGCTTTTAGCGTGCCGGGTTCATACGGGACGTCCCACTCCAGATGCAGATCGTTGGTGGTGCGGGGGACGCGGGCGCGCGCCCCAGTGTTTCCGTAGCGTTCTTCCATCCCGGAGCGCGGGAAGGCGTAGCCCTTCAGCCCAACGGATTTGCCATTGAGGAACAGCTCCACGGTGTCGCAATTGGTGTAGCAGGTGACGGGGACGAACTGGCCCTCTCTCCCTTTCCAGTTCCAGTGCGGGAACAGGTGCAGCATGGGCTTATCGGTCCACTGGCTCTGGTAGAAATAGAAGCCGTCTTTCTTGAAGCCGCAGGTATCGATCACGCCGGCGGAAGAGCCCTTGCCCGGCCAGCGCGATTCGCCGAGGTAATCGATGCCGGTCCACATGAAGTCGCCGGCCACGTAATCGTACGTGCTGACGAAGCGCCACAACTGCTCCACATCGATGTTGCGGCCGCGGCCTGCGCGGAGCAGACCGGTGGCAGGCGCCGCGGAAACCGGCGCGGCGGCGGGGAACAGCCCGCGATAATCGCCGCGAGTGCCGCCCATGGACCCGCTCTCCGTGCCGATCACGCGCCGTTGGGGAAACGCGGCGCGGTCGATGCTGAAGTATTTCTCTTTGCGGTCGCGCCAGCGGTCCACGTAGTTGTAGCCAACCACGTCGAGCTGCGCCAGGAATTCGGGGCGGACCCGGTTGGTCACGGGCTCGGAAGCGATCTGGTCGCAGCCCGCGGTCACCAGGCGCGTCGGGTCCTCGGTGTGAAATACCTCGAGGAGCTTGCGCAGGGTCTCGGCGCCCTCGGGGCGGGACTGGTCGCCGATTTCGTTGCCGGCGCTCCACAGCACGACGCTCGGGTGATTGCGGTCGCGGTGGACGAAGTCCTTGACGTCGCGCTGATACCACTCGTCGAAGTAGTTGGCGTAGCCGAAGGGACCGATTTGCCCCTTGCCGACCTTCCACTCATCGAACGCCTCATTCATCACCAGGAAACCCATGCGGTCGCAGAGATCCATGAATTCGGCGGCGTAGGGGTTGTGGCTGGTGCGGATGGCATTGCATCCCATCTCGCGGAGAATTTCCAGGCGGCGCTCCCAGACGCGCTCCGGGACGGCGGCGCCGACGCTTCCGGCCTCATGATGCAGGCAGACGCCGTTCAGCTTGACCCGTTCGCCGTTGAGCAGGAATCCCTTGTCCGCGTCGAAGAGAGCTTCGCGGATGCCGGTGGGCGTATCGTATTCATCGACCATGTGGCCCTGGTCGCGCACCGTGCTGTGAACTTTGTACAGGTAGGGGTCTGTCACGCTCCAGAGGCGGGGCCCCGCGACGCTCACCTGCTGCACGAATTCGTACTCGCCGTTTGCCGCGATCTGCTGGGTTGCTTCGGCGGTCTGCACGGTCTTCCCGTCGCGATCCACCAGGCTGGTGCTCAGCACGCACATGGCTGAGGTTTTGCGGTCGTTCTTCACCCGGGTCTTGACCTGGACAATGGCGGCGTCTTTGGAGACGCGGGGCGAGGTGACGAACGTGCCCCAATAGGCCACGTGAAGCTGGTTGGTGGCCAGCAGCCAGGTGTGGCGGTAGATGCCGGAGCCCGAATACCAGCGGCAGTTGGGCTGCTTTGCGTTGTCCACCTTGACCGCGATCACGTTGTCGCGGCCGGCGCTGAGGTGCGGCGAGAGATCGTAGGAGAAGGCGACGTAGCCGTTGGGGCGCTTGCCCAGATACTGGCCGTTGATCCACACTTCGCTGTTCTGATAGATGCCATCGAACTCGATGACGACGGTGCGGTCCTTGTAAGACTCGGGCAGGCGGAAGCGTTTTCGATACCAGCCGATGCCCGTGGGAAGGCTTCCCTGGGCTTTTTCCTGCTCGCTGAAAGGGCCTTCGATACTCCAATCGTGGGGCAGATCTACGCTTCGCCACGCGGAATCGGAGAACTCGGGCTGTTGCGCGCCCGGCGAGTCTCCCTTGAGAAACTTCCAACCGAAGTCAAAGGGCTCGCGGATTCTCGCCGCGGAGTTCACAGGCTGATTCTGAGCGTGCAACGCAGAGACGAGCGCTGCCCCGCTGACCGCCTGGCGAAGCAAGCCGCGGCGGGTGAGAGTGTGCTGATTCATGCTTGACTCCTAGTGTAGTGCGGCCGAAGTCCTGCCGGTTTTGTGGGGCGGGCAATCTTGCCTGCATCCGCCTTTCAGGCGGCCGTGCCGCAAGCGTTGGCTGCCCTACGCACCCCGTTCACGCTCACCAAAATCGCCGATCCATTGCCGATCAGCGCCGCAAAATTCGGTGTCGCCTGACCGCGATCGATATTGCCAAAGACGCTATGGGGCTAATGAGTGAGGTGTAAACCAGCAAGGGCAGGCTTATCGCGGAAACGATTGGAACACTGAACAACCCTCCGCGACCTGTGGTAACGGCGATCACCTTTGCTTTCGATTGTGTTTCGCCTGTATCAACTTGCGTGCCGCGGAGCGGATGAAGGCGCCGCCCAAGCCGGCACTCGCAAGGGCGGCGCCGAAGAGTGACAATGCCTCTAAGCTAGAGCGGCCTTCGCGCTCCCAATAGACGTCGCGCAAGTTGAGCCAGAGTGCAAATTCATCGAGGGTGAGGGCCGCCCCAACGCCGTACGCCATGGACATGACGCGGCCAACCAAGGTTCGAGAGCCCGCGTGGCCGGTGCCGGCCTGCAGCAGCCAACCGTAGCCCGTGACCAGAAGCAAGAGAATGCCCCATACCAAGTGGTGAATGTGGCGCCCACCCATTTGGATGTCGTGAAATGGGCCGATTGCATTGTGGATGAGGAACGTCAAGGTCCGGACCACGGCGACAGCCACGAAAAACCCCATAGCAGCCCAGAAGAGCCGTTCTCGGGCTGTCTCGGGAAATTTCTCGCGGTAGATGGCTCGCAGAGCCCGGACCCGGATGAGTAAGCTGATAGCGGCAAGCGTCAGCACGATCAGCGACGGTGCCAGTAAGTAGCTGTAATGGAACTGAGACACGGTTTGTTCCCTCGATTGTCGCAGGAGGGGAAAGAGCGCGCAATGGCTGCAGCCGGCCTTCATCCGGCACTGGCAGAGGACGCAGGCACGCGCTCCGCCCGAAAAAGCCGCCTGGAAAGGCGGCTGCGGCAAGATTGCCCGCCCCACAAAACCGGCAGGACCGCGGCCGCACTACACTAGTTCATGCCGCACATGCCGGGAGTGCCGCAGCGTCCGCCGGCGGGGCACGAGGGCATTTCGGCGCTCTTCGACCCGCCGTTGGTACGCGCGGAGAAGGTGGAGTGTTCCTGCTGGAGGTGCTTCTGGCCGCAGGACGGGCAAACAAGAGAGTCCGCGTCGGCGGAGCGGCGGACCAGTTTCTCGAACTTGGTTCCGCAATCGGCACAAAGGTATTCGTAGATCGGCATGGCGTAGTTAGCCTCTACTCTAATATTAGATTACAAATGCGGTCCATCACGCCGCGGACTTCGGTGGCGGAGCGTCCCCCGTAGTTATTGACCAGCATGGAAAACGCCACCCACGTGGCATCGGGCCGCTGGAGGTAGCCAGACAGCGCGCTGACGTGGGACAAACTCCCCGTCTTGGCATACACGCGGCCGGCGGCGGCGGTTCCTCCGAAGCGCGAGCTGAGTGTGCCGTCCTGCGCGGCCACGGGGAGGAGCGAGAGCCATTTCTCGCGCGCCGGCGAACTGTACATGTGGCGCAGCAGTTTGAGCACGGTGGACGGGGTGACCAGGTCGAGCCGGCTCAGGCCAGAGCCATCCATCAGGTTGTATCCGGCCGGGTCTATGCCCGCTTCGGCGAGGAAGGTTTCCATTTCCGCCATGCCTGCCTCGAAGCTGCCCACGTTGCGGCGCGCGCGGCCGACCGCGCGGAGCGCCAGTTCGGCATGAAGGTTCTGGCTGACTTTGGCGGTGATGCGAAGGTCTTCGATCAAGGGCGCCGAAACATAGCGGGCGAGTTCGATGCCGGTGAAGGACGCGGGTTCCTCAGCCTGCGCGAGGTCGGCGATGTCGTTGGGGTAAAGGTGCTCGGCAATGGCGGAACCGCTGACCGCAACGCCGCGCCGCTCCAGCGCGGTGCGCAGCGCCTGGGCGGCGAACTGCGCGGGGTCTTCCACGCCGATGAGCAGCTCTTGTCCGCGGTCGCGCAGGGGAATTGTGCCCCACAACTGGGCGTCGCGGCTGCCCGGGATGCGGTGGAAGAGGATGCGGCGTTCGCCGCCAGCGGCCACGGTGCGGACGCGGTTCTCGATGCGGTAGAACTCGATGGCCGGAAGCAGGGAAAGCGCGGCGACATCGCCGATATTGGCGCCGGGGCGAACGGAGAGGGTGAGCACGTTATCGGCGAGGGTGAGGGCGGAGATGGGTGGACCATCGTCGGACTGCGGATCGTCAACCGCCCAGCCTGCGGCGTAGGGCTGCCAGACGTACCAGGTATCGTCGCCGATGATATCGCCATCGATTCGCTTCACGCCGCGGGCGACTAACTGGCCGGCGAGTTCCTCAATGGCGGCGAGGGGGTTGCCGGTGAGGGGACCCATGCGATAGGGAACGGCGCGCGCGGAGAGGTTGGGGTCGCCGCCGCCGGCCAGACGCAGCGATCCGCGGATGCGGCCGAGTTCGTCGGGCGGGGTTTGGGCGAGCACGCGGGTTTGGAAGGTGAAGTCCGCGCCGAGGCGGGTAAGGGCCAGCGCGGTGCTGAAGAGCTTGGCGTTGGAGGCGGGGACGAAATAATGGTCGGGGTTGAGTTCGTAGAGGGTCTTGCCGGTGGCGAGGTCCACGATTCGGATGCCCCAGAAGGCGGTGCGTGCGGCGGGAGAGGAATCGATCAGCTTCTGAATGCTCTCCGGCAGGGCGGCGGCAAGTAGTGGGGCGCAAAGCAGGAACAACGCGGCCGCGCGCTTCATCTTCCGGTCACCTTCGATTCCAGCCAGATCAGGATCAGCAGAGCCATCACCAGGAAGGTGCCGATCAGCGGGATCCCCATTACAACGCCGACTCCCCATTTTGACGCTGCGTACCCGAGAGTGGCCGGGGCCACCAGGCCGCCGACCAGCGCAAACGAAAAGATGCCGTTGAAGAACCCCGGATGGTAATAGGGGAAGCGCCGGCCGATGGCCTCGGCCACCAGCGGATAAATACTGGCGAAACCGGCGCCGACGAAGCAGGCGCCGATGGCGGCCCCGAACACGTTGTCCGTGAACACCAGGACCAGGCAGCCGAAGATGGCGCTGAGCACGCTGCCCATGAGCAGGCGTCCATGGCGGACGCGCGGCAGAATGGCCACGGCGATGAGGCGTCCGGTGATAAGAAACAGCCAGTAGAGGGCTAGGATCATTAGGGAACCGGAAGGGCTCAGCCCCACGCGGCGAATCAGGAAAATGGGCAGCCAGCCGGCAATGGACCATTCATTGCCGAATTGGACGAAGATCAACAGGGCGAAGAGAACCGCGCCCGGGCTGCGGAAATCCCGCAATGCCTGGCGCAGCGTGGGGTGCGTGCCAGCGGGCGGCGGCGCGGCGTAGGATTTACGGGCATACATCCCGGCGAAGAAGCCAGGTACCAGGGCCATAAAGATCAGGATGCTGGGGACCGTGTAAGCGTAGTAAGTGCCGGCGACCAGCAGAGTGGCCGCCAGGCAGCCGAGGCCGTACAAAATCCCCCCCTTGTTGACCGTCCCGGCTGCATCGGCCTGGTAGCCGGGCGAGATGGCGTGGAACAGGCCCAGATTGAGCAGACCGGCGCCCGCACCCAGCACCAGGAATCCGGCGACGCGCCACCAATCCGAAAGCGGCGGCGAAACCAGCGCCAGGTAGAGCAGGGCGACACAAGAGAGGCCGCAGGCGAAGACCAGCAGGAAGGAGACGCCGCGGCGCAGCATGAGGGGCCGGGCGAAGCGCTCGGCGGCTACAATTCCAATGGCAAGGCTGAGGAAGTAGTTGCCGGCGGCGATGAAATCCGACGCGTCGCGGTGATAGCCCCAGGCGGGGAGGATGGCGCCCAGCAGCGCCATCAGAAATCCGGAGACGAGGAAGCCGGCTAGGGCGCTTCCACCTCCGGACACACGAGTAGCCTTGGTGTTGCCTGCGATGTCCACTGTCTTCGATTGTATTATTCCCAACGCCCATCGGGGCGGAGATTTGGGCGCGCCAACTTTCGGAATCCGTAGACGGCGCTCCCGAAAATGGGATGATTCGTGGGCTCACACCAGTGTTTTCAGCAGGTTGCGCGTGGCACGCGACGTGCAACAACGGGGTCAGGTTCTGAGTTAGAGGATAGTCAGCTTTGGTAGGTTGCCTCCCAAGCGCAATTCGCCAGCCCCCGCTACGGACATCATCTCCCCGGTAGCGGGGATTTTTTTGCCTCTGGTAGACTATTATTTTCACCACATGATGGGAATCTACGCTCGATACATGGATCAGTGGGAGCGTAAGCTTGCCACGCGCGACACGAACCGGGTGGTGCGTCCGTTCGAATGGGGCACGGATTGGCTGAATAGCCTGGAATTCCCCTCCTGCCCGGCCGACGCCAACGGAAAAGCCGCGGAATGCGTCTCCCGCTTCGTGACCGAATCGCTGGCGGATTCCGACCGATTTTTCTCCTATGAGCCGGTGCGGGACTACCGGTTAGAGGGGAACCGCCTGACGTTCACCAGCCCGGTACGGACCCGATATCCGGAAAATAATACGGCCCATGCGCTGTGGTTCCCGGCGCCCAACGACAAAGGGCGGGTGGTGATCGTACTGCCGCAGTGGAATTCCGGACCAGACGGTCACGTGGGGCTGGCCAAATTGCTCAATCGCTGTGGCATCAGCGCGCTGCGCATGACCATGGCATATCACGCGGAGCGCAAACCGGCGGAGACCGCGCGCGCGGATTACCACGTTTCGAGCAACGTGGGCCGCACGATTCACGCCGGCAGGCAATCGGCGGTGGATGTGCGCGCCTGCGTGGATTGGCTGGCGACCATGGGATACAACAGCCGGGTGGGCGTCCTGGGCACCAGCCTCGGGTCGTGCGTGGCGTTCATGGCGGCGGCGCATGATAGCAGAATCCGGATGGGGATCTTCAATCACGTCTCGATGCACTTTGCGGACGTGGTGTGGACGGGGCTCTCCACGCAGAACGTGAGCAAGGCCTTCTCGGGCCACGTGACCCAGGAGGAGTTGCGCAGGTACTGGAGCGTGATCAGCCCGGCCAGCTACCTGAAGCGCTTTCAGGGACGCGATTTGAAGACGCTATTGATCTGGGCCAGCCACGACAGCACTTTTCTGCCGGTCTACTCGCGGCAGGTTTTGGACAGCTTCCGGGATCTCGATTTGCCACATAAAGTGTTCAATCTGCCGTGCGGCCACTACACTACCGGGCAGTTTCCGTTTAACCTCCTGGATGGCTTGGTAATGTGCCGGTTCGCGGTCGCGAATCTGTAACTTAAATACTGCATTGTTTTATGGATACACGGAAGATCGGACAAATCCTCTGGGCTATGGAAAAGCTTATTGACAGGCGGCGAAACGCATGCAAGGATATGGGTATCACTGAAAAAGGAGGTGGTTCAGATAATGAAAAGTAGCCATAAACCGCGAGAGGTGGCCGACTGTTAAAGTCGAGCCTCGAAAGTAGCCGATTCCGCTCAGTGGCGGGATCACGTTCCTGTGGACCGGCTGCCTCTTGCGCTGGTTGAAAGCCTCACGTATCTTCAGGCTGACAAATCCCCGTGGGCCGAAGGGCTCACGGGGATTTGTATTTCTGGTATACTGGAATTCTCGAAAGGATCCCTGGTAACAAAATGAAAGCTGGAATTCACCCCGCTTACAACGAAATTAATGTCACGTGCGCGTGCGCCCACACCTTCAAGACGCGCTCGACCCACAAAGGCGACATGCGTGTGGAAATTTGCTCCGCGTGCCACCCGTTCTTCACGGGCCGCCAGAAGCTGATGGACACCGCCGGATGGATCGATCGCTTCGAAAAGAAGTATGCGGTCTCGCGGAGCGCCAAGAAGGTTGTTCAACCGACGGCGTAGCGTCTTACAACCTAACTACTGGAACAGCAAAAGGCAGGCCCTCGGGCCTGCCTTTTGCTGTTTGAGAGTCGGCTGGAGTTTTACTGTTTTTTGCGCTGCTGGTCGTGGAGTTTGCGCTGGCGTTCGCGCTCGGTACGGAAAGTCTCGTACAAGGGGCGCTGGTCGGGACGGAGCAAGCCGTTGATGCTTTCCACCTGGTGCTGATGAATGGCTTCGCGATCTGGCCGCCACTTGTCATCCACTGCATCGCGCTCCGGCTTGACCTTTTGGTTCAGCGCGTCGAACTCTTCCCGGGTGCGATCCAGGACGCTGTTGAGCGCGATGATCTGCTGACTGTCGAGCTTGACCGCGTTTGCAAAATCGGACACGTACTTCTTCCGCCAGTCCTCCGGACTCAACCTTTTTGAAGGGCCGCTTGCATCTCTACCGGACTGCACTGGACTGATGGAATAGAGCCTGTAAGCGAACGCACCAAGTACCGCCCCGCTGAAAAACACCAGGCACAGGGAAAGCACGGCGGAGAGTCTGGATTTAGGCATGACTCCTCTCAACGGCTGGGCCGCTCGGTGGAAAGATCCAGCTCGGCCGGATTGACAAGATCCATGGAATCCGGTGCGTTGGATGCCGCCAAAGCTTCCACGTAGGTTTGGGTATAGTCCGCGGAATTGGACCGCGGGATGGACATATAGACGCCCAGGGCGAGCGACAGGGCGACCGCCGCCGTGGTCAAAGCGTTCGCCATGCGACGGACAGAGAAGGTGAATCGCTGGCGCGATTCGATACGGGCCCAGAGATTGGGCATGAAATTCGCGCCGGCTTCGGGCGCCGCACAGGCGTCGTGGTAGGCCCGAAACAGGGCATCGAGCTGTTGGTCGTCGCTACCGTGCATGGAATTTATCATAGCTCTACTCCACTTCCCTTTACAGCACCGGTTTTACCCGGTTCCCTCTTTTTTCGCCGATCCGAACGCTTTCAGCACTCTCTGCCTGGCGCGGAATAATCTGACCTTAAGAGCATTTTCATTGACTTTATAGACCTTTTCAAGCTCTTTCAGGGAAAGGCCTTCCACTTCCTTCAACATCAGCAAAATGCGATCCGCCTCGGAAACCGCCCCCAGCAGCGAATCCACCGATTCACGAACCTTCTTTTGGTGAAGATCTTCTTTTTCGGCTTTCCCGCCCGCCATCGCATCGGCCAGCATCACCTGCTGCTCGCTCAAATCGGACATGCGAAACTCCTGGCGGCGACGCTGCTTCCGCAGGTAATCGTAGGCTGCGTTCACCGTCAAACGGTACAGCCAAGGTTCAAAGACCTCTGCCGTCCGCAATTGATCGAGGGAAAAATAAAGCCTCAGAAATACTTCCTGAGCGACATCCTCGACATCCTCCGGACGGGCGATCAAACGGTTGATCGTCCCCAGAATGCGCTTCCGGTAGGCCAGAACGATTTCGTTGAACGCCGCGGCGTCGCTTTTCTGCGCGCGCCGGATCAGTTCGAAATCAACCAGCATGCGGCACCATGGGGAGTGCCGGCACCCGGAAACAACATTCGCTCCGATTTGTAAGGCGTACCAGCAAGTAGACAGGTTACAAGGCTTTGCGGTGAAACGCAAAACGACGTTTGAGATTCCCATGAGAGCGCGCGCCTGGCCCTATGGGGCCAAGCCGGGCCGGACGCTCCCGCGATTTGTACGATCATGTAGTTGTCACTATGATTCCAGATGTCCTCAAAGTTGCTCTAATCATGGGAATTACGGGTCGGGACGTAGCCTGGAAAGTGGCCTGAAAAGAGCCCCTCGCATGGCGGCTTACCCCCCTAAGCCGTTCATTCGGCGGTTTCCGCTGCTTTTTTTTTGAAACCACCCCCGGAAGGCCGGATGTCATGTGAAGAACGCCATCTTCCAACTGCCTTTCAAACCGGCCTACGCGTTCCGGCCCGCCTATATCCAGCCGTTGAGCGGGATTGTGCCGAAAACGGCGCGGCTCAGAGCCTTCTATGAGGTCCCAGCGCCGAGTGCTGGAAAATCGGGATATCAACGCACTCTGCTAGCCTGAAGGGATGCGGTTTTCCGAGTCCATTTTCGCGGCGCGCTTTGGGATCACCCGGCAAGATTTGGAGAATTATCTGGGTGAAGCGCTTTCGCAGGGGGGCGATTACGCGGACCTCTATTTCGAATACCTGGTGACCAGTTCCATCGGGATTGATGAATCCATGGTGAAAAGCGCGGCGCAGGGCGTTTCCATGGGAGTCGGGGTGCGCGTGATCTCGGGCGAGCGTACCGGGTACGCTTATAGCGACGATCTGTCGCCCGAGAAGATTCGCAAGGCGGCCAATGTGGCGGCGCACATCGCCGCGGCGCCGGCCAAGGTGGAGAAGTTCGACCTCAACGAGGGCCGCAAGCACAATCTTTACCCGGTGCTGACGGCGCCCACCGAGACGGCATTCAGTGAACGCGTGGACCTGGTGAAACGCGCCGACCGCGCGGCGCGGGCTTTCGACTCGCGCATCTTTCAAGTGCAGGCGGTCTACGCCGACAATTTGCGGCAGGTGCTGGTGGCGACCAGCGAAGGCAGACTCTCGGTGGACCGGCAGCCTCTGGCGCGGCTCAGCGTGTCGGCGCTGGCGCGGCAGAGCGGCGGACCACCGCAGCGCGGCCACGCGGGCGGCGGCGGACGCATGGACCTGGATTATTTCCTGAAAGAAAAGACGCCGGAGTACTTCGCCCACGAAGCGGCGCGGGAAGCCATCGCCATGCTGGACGCGGTGGAAGCGCCGGCCGGCGAAATGACGGTGGTGCTGGGGCCCGGTTGGCCGGGTATCCTACTGCATGAAGCGGTGGGCCATGGCTTAGAGGCGGATTTCAACCGCAAGGGCGTTTCGGCCTTCAGCGGGCGCATGGGACAGAAGGTGGCGAGCGAACTGTGCACCGTGGTGGACGATGGCACAATCGGCAGCCGGCGCGGATCGCTTAACGTGGACGATGAAGGGCATCCGACCCGGCGCAACGTTTTGATCGAGAATGGCGTGCTGCGCGGCTACCTGCAGGACAAGCTCTCCTGCACGTTGTTGAAAGCCGAATCGACCGGCAGCGGGCGGCGCGAAAGCTACGCGCACATCCCCATGCCGCGCATGACGAATACCTTCATGATGGCCGGCGAGAGCGATCCGGAAGAGATCATCCGCTCCGTGCCCAAGGGACTCTACTGCGTGAACTTCGGCGGCGGCCAGGTGGATATCACCAGCGGCAACTTCGTCTTCTCGGCGTCGGAGAGCTACTTCATCGAGGACGGCAAACTGACGCGTCCGGTGCGCAACGCCACGCTGATTGGCAACGGGCCGGAAGCCTTGAAATACGTCAGCATGGTGGGCAACGATCTGCGGCTGGATGAAGGCATCGGCACCTGCGGTAAGGACGGGCAGAGCGTGCCGGTGGGGGTGGGAATCCCCACCATCAAGATCGACAAAATGACCGTAGGAGGCACGGCTTGATCTCCAATTACCTGTTGGAACTCGCGCAGGATATCGTGATGCGGGCGCGAGCCGCGGGCGCCAGCGACGCCGAGTGCACCATCGCCGAGGGCGAAGAGTTTTCGGCCAACGTGCGCATGCGCGAAGTGGAGAATTTGAAGGAAGCCGGATCGCGCGGCGCCGGTCTGCGCATCCTGATCGGGCGGCACACGGGGGCATCCTACACCAGCGATCTTTCCAATGACGGCATCGCGCACCTGGTGAAATCGGCCATCGAGCTGGCCGATATTACCACCGAAGATCCGCACGCCGGCCTGCCGGACCCCGAAGAGTTCGGCACGCTGGAAGGCGATCTCGAGATGTACTCCCCGGATGTCGCGGAACTGGATACGGCGTTCAAGATCGAGATTGCCAAGCGCGCCGAGGACGCGGCGCTGACCAGCGATCCGCGGATCTCCAATTCCGAGGGCGCTTCGTTCGATAACTACGTGGGGCGGCACATTTTCGCCAATTCGCGTGAGTTCGCGGGCGAATACCGGTCCAGCTATTGCTCGCTGAGCACGTCGCCAGTGGCGCGCGAGGGCGAGAGCATGGAACGCGACTACTGGTACACCATGGCGCGCGGATTTGCCGGGCTGGAAGCTCCGGAGCATGTCGGCCGGATGGCAGCCCAGCGGGCGCTGCGACGGCTCAACGCGGTCAAGGTGGAGACGCAAAGGGTGCCGGTGGTGTTCGAACCGCGCACGGCGCGAAGCCTGCTGGACAACATCTTTGAAGCGGTGCACGGCATGTCGATCTACCGGGAGGAATCCTTCCTGGCAGGCAAACTCGGCGAAAAGGTGGCGAGCGACGATGTGACGGTGATTGACGACGGAACCCTGCCAGGGCTGTTCGGCACCTCTCCGTTCGACGATGAGGGCGTGGCCTCGCGGCGCACCGTGGTGATTGAGCGCGGCGTGCTGAAGAGTTACCTGATGAACACCTATGCGGCGCGTAAGTTGGGGATGAAGACCACCGGCAACGCGTCGCGCGGGTTGACGGGCAACGCCGGAATTGGGCACGGGAACTTTTTCCTGGAGAAGGGCGTCCAAACGCCGGAGCAGATTATTGCGGGGATACCGAACGGGTTCTATGTGACGGAGCTGATGGGGTTCGGCGTGAACGTGGTGACGGGCGATTACTCGCGGGGCGCGGCCGGGCTGTGGATCCGCGATGGAGAACTGGCGTTCGCGGTGAGCGAGGTGACCATCGCGGGGAATCTGAACGACATGCTGCGCGGCATTGAGGCGATCGGAAGCGATCTGGAGTTTCGCGGATCGGTGGCGGCGCCTACAATCAAGATGGGAGAAATGACCGTTGGTGGCAAGTAAAACAGCGCCCAAGAAAGCATCCATCCCGCCGATGGCGATCGTGATTGGCCTGATGCTCGTGCTGGGCCTCGGCGGCTTTTTGTTGCTGGACCGCGCGGCGAAAAAGGAGCCGCCGGTTCCCCCGCCGCTGACCGGGGCGGCGCGAGCGTATGCCAGGAATCTCAAGCTGACGAATGTGGAGATGAAGGCCCACGAAAGCTACCTAAAGCAGAGCGTGGTGGAGATTCAGGGCAACATTCAGAACGTGGGCGACCGTATGGTGAAGACGGTGGAGATCAACTGCATTTTCTACGACGCGTACGGCCAGGTGGTGTTGCGCGAGCGAGTCCCCATCGTGAGCCCGAAGATCGGCGCGGTGGCGCCGGAGCAGATCAAGCGATTCCGCCTGCCCTTCGACAACATACCGGAGGGCTGGAATCAGGTGATGCCGCAGTTGGTGATGGCGGCGATCGAGTTTCAGTAGGAGGGGGCGCGGTCTACAGTTCTCCGTCCGACATTCACCCTCGCGCCCGCCCCGCCCTATTTGAACCGTATACGGATGCGATTTTCCTTGCCGCCATAGACGAGTTCCAGGTCCTTCATTTTCTGGTTTTCCATGGGGAAGAAGAGGAAGCCGGTCACCGGCTCTTCGATTTTCTTTTCGGGCAGCACCTTGGCGTCGAGGACCTTCTTGAGTGGGTTCTCTTTGTCGCCGTCCTCCATGGTGGCCTTGACGCCGGTGGGATTGGCGCCTTCGCCGGCGCCGATTCCGCCGCCCCCCATGCCGATGCCGCCGCCCAGGCTCCAGCCCCGGCTACGCTCGGCGCCTAGCCCACCCGGACCTTGCGTGCCGGTCAGCACCAGGGCACCGCGCCCGGCGATCTGGCTGGGCGCCATGGGCTTGGTGCGATCGCCATTCTTATCGGTGCGCAGGACGAAATCGTCGCGGTCGATGGTGATTTCCTTGGTGTACTTGGGCTCCACTTTGACCTGGGCCACGATGTAGTGCCCACCCAGATCGTCGCCGAGAGCTTCCTTGACGGCGGCGGAATCGATGTAGATGGTGACGTTCAGGATCAGGTCTTCGTTTTCGCCGCGAGCGGTGGCAGTTGTCTTTTTGGGGGCGCCAGGGACTAGAAGAGCGGACGCCAGGGTGAGCGCAACGAGACGCGGGACCATCGGTAAAACCTCTGCATCGATTATACCGGCTGGTACAATGTCTCTTTACCCCCAATCCCAGGAGCAATACCCAACATGGATGAAAAGGAGCGCTCGCGCGCTTTAGAACTCGCCCTCAGCCAGATTGAGAAACAGTTTGGAAAGGGCTCGATCCTGCGTCTGGGGTCGAAGGACGCCATTGTACCGGTCTCGGTGATCTCGACGGGTTCGATTTCGCTGGACGCTGCGATGGGCGTGGGCGGTTTTCCTCGCGGCCGCATCAATGAGATTTTCGGACCGGAGTCTTCCGGTAAAACGACGATCGCGCTGCAGGTGATCGCCGAAGCGCAGAAGACGGGCGGCATCGCCGCTTTCATCGACGTGGAGCACGCCTTGGATCCGGGCTACGCGCGGAAGCTTGGAGTGGATGTGGACAACCTGCTGGTGTCGCAGCCGGATTACGGCGAGCAGGCGCTAGAAATCACGTCGCACTTAATCTCCTCGGGACAGATCGACGTGCTGGTGGTGGACTCGGTGGCGGCGCTGGTTCCGAAGTCGGAACTTGACGGCGAGATGGGCGACAGCCACATGGGGCTACAGGCGCGGCTGATGTCGCAGGCGCTGCGCAAGCTCACAGGTTCGGTCAGCAAATCGCAAACCTGCCTGATCTTCATCAACCAGATCCGCGAGAAAATCGGCGTGATGTTCGGCAATCCGGAAACCACCACGGGCGGGCGCGCGCTGAAATTCTACGCTTCCGTGCGGCTGGATATCCGGCGCATCGGGGCAATCAAAGACGGCGACGCGGTGGTTGGCAATCGCACCAAGGTGAAGGTGGTCAAGAACAAGGTGGCGTCGCCATTCCGCGAGGCGGAGTTCGACATCATTTACGGCGAAGGCGTTTCCAAGGAAGGCGACTTACTGGATCAGGGAGTGGCGCAGAACGTCATCGAGAAAAGCGGTTCGTGGTTCAGCTATAAAGGGGAACGTATCGGACAGGGGCGCGAAACGGCCCGGCAGTTCCTGAAGGACAATGCGGACATCCGGAAGACTATCGATACCGAGGTGCGCAAAGCGTTGGGCCTGATCAAGCCGGACGGGGCACCTGTAGCGGCGCCCGTGGAAGCTCCGCCGGCGGCCAAGCCGGTTCCGGCACGGCGCTAGAGAAGCGTTTCCGCCCCCCGCAGAGCCTATGAAGAAGGAAGAGGAGCGGCAGCGGGCCATCTGGTTGCGGCTGGCGCGCATGGGGACTGCCTCGTGCGCGCCGGAGGCCTTCTTCGCCTCGGGCTTCCGCGCGCTGGATCAGGTGCTGGGCGGCGGTTTTCCGCGCGGCCACATGGTGGAACTCTTCGGACCTTCCGGCTGCGGTAAGACGACGCTCGCCATCCAGTGCGTGGCGCGCGCCCAGAAGGATTCTCTCACGGCCGCGTGGCTCGATGCCGACCATACCTTCGACCCAGCCTGGGCCACTAGCTTAGGCGTGGACATGGAGCGTGTGCCCTTCGCCCAGCCGGCAACCGCGGAACAGGGCATGGAAATCGCGCGTCAGCTTGCCGGCTCTGGCGCCGTCGATCTGGTGGTGGTGGACTCGGCGGCGGCGCTGGTCCCCCGCCTGGAACTGGAGGCAGGCATCGGCAACGACGCTCCCGGTTTGCACAGCCGCGTGCTGGCCTCAGGTCTGCGGAAATTGAGTCACACCTTGCGGAAATCCGGCGCCTGCGTCTTGTTTCTGAACCAGATGCGCAACCGGCCGGAGGCCTCGGCAGGAGAGGGCGAGACTACTGCCGGAGGCGCGCCGCTCAAACTTTTCGCCGCCATACGCATCGCGATGATCCCCTCCGCGGGCGCCCGCATGGTGTTGCGAGTGCGGAAAAATAAGGTCGCCGAGAGCATGGCGGAATGCGCCTTGGAGCGCCGGCGGGGTGCCGGATTCCTGGAAAGCCCGTAAAATTGGGGGCGCCAGCGCACCTCGCACAAGAAACCTGCGGAAAATCAGGGTTTTTAGGTCGTTTTACTCTTTACATCCCCATGCCCTTCCCTTATCATTGATTACGTTCAATGCTTGGGCTCGTTGGAGCGCCGAGGCTGAAATTCGTTCGATGGCAAACGTGGCGCGCAGCGCTACGGGAGAATTAAAAGGAGAAATATGGCGAATCAGAGAATGACCCAGACGCAGTTGGTACGGTCGCTCGCGGAAAGCTGCGAAGTCAGCAACAAGGTTGCCCGCGCGTTTCTGGATAACCTGTCCACCACAGCGGTCGCCGAAGTAAAGAAGAATGGCGTGTTCGTGCTGCCCGGCATCGGCCGTCTGGTACGCGTGGACCGCAAAGCTCGCATGGGGCGCAACCCGGCGACGGGCGTGGCCATCAAGATCGCGGCCAAAAAGGTCGTGAAGTTCCGCGTGGCCAAGAGTGCGAAAGACTCGATCGTTCCTCCGAAGAAGGCGAAGTAGTCCTCTTCAGTTACGCAGTAGCGGAAAAAAAATAACCCCGCGGTGCCCAAACGGGCCTCGCGGGGTTATTTGTTTTCAGATCTCTTTTTTGGTTTGCGGACTTCTTGAAGCCGAGACGAACTCAGCCCAACTTGCGGGCCGATCCTCGAAGCCTACACCTGCTTCTTTTCTTCGACCTTCTCTTCGTCACCCTTCAAGGCTGCCTTGAAGTTGCGGATCCCTTCGCCCAAACCTTTCGCGACTTCGGGAATTTTTTTGCCGCCGAACAACAGCACGGCAACACCGAGGATTACGAGAAGCTCAGGAAAGCCAATTGATTTCATGCGGCCTCCTTCTTTCAGCCATTCTATGGACTTCGTCAGGTCGCCGTCAACCGGCGTCTCCTACGGTTATGGTAGCAGAGTGCGCAGGTTGCTGATGCACGCGCGAGTATTATCGGCCAATCGAGAGATCCTAGCGTAGAAGCTAACTCCAATCCGAGCCGCGACCGTAAGGGTGTCAGCGTTGCGCTACTTCTGTGTCGTGGCGCGTGAGGGCTCGGGCCGTCAAACATATTGCACGGCGACACTACGGAGTGTGCTGCGCGTCGCGCCGCCATGGTCAACACATCGTCAGTTTTGGGGGTCGGCCGGCTGCCGGAGGGCAGCCAAGAAGGCTACGGTGCGGGATAATGACTACAAGGGGCGCCCATGGATTTCGTCGAGCAACTCAAGTCCTCGGTCGACATCGTCAGCGTCGTGGGCGAGTACGTGAAGCTCCGGCGCTCCGGTGCCAACCGCTACATGGGGCTGTGCCCCTTCCACAACGAGAAGACTCCCTCTTTCACCGTCCACGTGGTGCACCAGTTCTACAAGTGTTTTTCGTGCGGGGCCGGCGGCGACGTGGTGAAGTTCGTGCAGGAGAAGGAGGGGCTAAGCTTCTACGAAGCCCTGAAATCGCTCTCCGAACGATACGGTATTCCCATGCCGAAGCGCTCGGGGTACGCCGATGAAGATTCCAAGCTGCGCGGCGCACTGTTGGCCATGCACGAGCAGGCCGAGGAGAATTTCCGCGCCAATCTGAAAGCGCAGGCCGGCGAAGCGGCGCGTAGTTACATCGCCAAACGCGGCCTCGCGCCCGAGACGGTGGAACACTTCGGCCTCGGCTACTCGGACCGTTCGGGGCGCACGCTGGTGCGCCTTTTCGAGCAGCGCGGATTCCCCGTCGCGCAGATGGAGGAGTCGGGCCTGGTCGGCAAGCGGCAGGATGGCAGCCTCTACGACCGCTTTCGCAACCGGCTGATGTTTCCGATTCACAACGAAGCGGGCAAGATGATCGCCTTCGGGGGACGGGCGCTATCCACCGACGATGAGCCCAAGTACCTCAACTCGCCCGAGACACCGATCTACAAGAAGAGCCACGTGCTCTACAATCTGCACCGCGCCAAGGAATCGATTCGCAAAGAGGATCGCGTGATCCTTGTGGAAGGCTACATGGACGCCATCGGCGTGAGTGCGGCGGGCTTTCGCAACGTGGTGGCCAGTTGCGGGACTGCGCTTTCGACAGACCAGGTGCAGGCGATGAAACGGCATTCGCACAGCATCGCGGTGAATTTCGATCCGGACACACCCGGCGTCAATGCGGCCGAGCGCTCCGTCGACCTGCTGCTGGCTGAAGGCATGCAGGTACGCATCGTCGAACTCGATGGCGGACTCGATCCCGACGAGTACTGCAAGGAGCGCGGCGCCGCGGCGTACCAGGAACGGGTGGACGGCGCCAAGGGCTACTTTTACTGGCTGGCCGACCGGGCGCGGGCGAAGCACGACATGCGCACTGCGGAAGGCAAGGTCGCGGTGCTCAATTTTCTACTTCCGAAAGTGCAGAGGATCACGGACCAACTGGAGCGCATGACCATCGCTGGCGACGTCGCGGGCTATATCGGCGTGGATCGGGGCATGCTTCTCGATCATTTCCGGAAGGCGGCTTCGGAGCGCGGCGAAAAGGCCATCGAGCGGCCCCAGAGCCCGTTGCGGCACGATGAACGGTGGCTGCTGATCGCGTTGTTGACGGACGCGGCATTGCGCGCTGAAATTATTGGGCCGCTGCGATCACTACAGACTATCGAAACCCTGCCGTCGCGCCGCATCTTCCAGGCTATTTTTGCCGTGGAGGAGGCGGGCGGCCGCGTGGGCTTCGACGAGGTCAACGGAAGGCTGGAAGAAGCCGACCAGAACTTGCTGGCGCAAACCGTATTGAACGAGGATGGCGAGATTTCGCGCGAAGACGTTCTGGCGGCGCTGGCAAGAATACAACTGAGCGAACAGCAGAACCTGCAAGGGCAGTTGAAGGCGCGCATCGGCGAAGCGGAGCGCGCCGGCCGGTTCGACGAAGCCGTGCGTTTGGCGCTGGAACTGGACGGGATGGAACGCGCCGGGCGAAGCTTGCGCCGCGCTGGTCACGCATAACAAGTTGGCATCAGAATGTACTGCGCCTAGTAGGGTACAATGATCAGGATTATTCATCCGCTGGGAGTATGGGGCTTCGGTGGCGTTAGACGATAAATACGACGGGCTGCAAAGGCTCGTGCAGATGGGCAAGGATAAGGGCTACGTCTTGTACGACGAGGTCAGCGAAGTCCTGCCCGGCGATCTCGCCGGCGGCGCCGACATCGATGACGTGCTCGCCGGGCTCGACACCGCTGGCATCGAAGTTCTGGAAGAGCCCAAGGATTTCGAGAAGAAAACCGAAGAAGCCGGCGAAGAGCTGATCGATCTCGAACTTCCCGCGGGAGTCGGCGAGAAGGTCAACGATCCGGTCCGCATGTACCTGCGCGAGATGGGCACGGTTCCGCTGCTCACCCGCGAAGGCGAAGTGGAAATCGCGCGCCGCATTGAGCGCGGCCAGAACACGGTTCTGAAATCCATTTTCCGCGCGCCGCTGGTGATTCAAGAGATCATCGGCATGGGCGAGGAAGTGCTCCAGGACGCGCTCTCCGCGCGCGACGTGATTCAGGTCGCGGACCCCATGCTCACCGACGAGATGGTGGAGGAAAAGCGGCAGGAATTCGCCCGCCAGACAGAGGACGTGGCGCGGCACTACAAGAAAATTCTGCAATGCCGTCAGAAACTGATGGCCATCCCGCGCGGCATGAAGCCGAAGCAATACCGCCGGCAACTGTGGGAGTTGGGGCGGCTGATCGTGCGCACGTCGCGCTTGTGCCGCGCCATCAAGTTCCAGTCGCCGATCATCCGCCATCTGATCGGCCGCCTGCGGACCGCGGTGGAAGAACTCCGGCCGCTGGAGAACGACCTCGCCAAGACACAGCGCAAACTGGAAACCTGGCCGGGCGCGCGCGCCGAGGGCATCAAGGAACTGCGCAAGGAACAGCGCGCCTTCGGCCAGCGGTTACAGCAGATGGAAGAGGTGTTCGGCGCTTCGGCGGCGGAACTGCGCCGCACCCTCGAGATCATCACCCAGGCCCACCAGGAAGCAGAGACGGCCAAGAAGGAGCTCATCGAGGCCAACCTGCG
>JANYJN010000348.1 GCA_025358475.1 Candidatus Solibacter sp. | reverse complement strand
GGGGGCGCCGGCGACTCCGAACCAGTTGTTGGTACCCAGGGGCACAGCAAGATTGGGATTCGGGTAGACGGCTAGCAACGCCATGCCGTTGGGGCTCTGGCGATTCTTGGGAATAATGTTTCCGGGGAACGCGACGCCGGTCTCCGGGTCCTTGATAATCTGGGCGCTGCCGAACCAGTTGCTGGGACCCAGCAGTTCGCTGAAATCGCCGGTCTTCATCCGGGGGCTGGGAACGGTACGCGTGTTGGTGGATTCGGTGCGACGGCGCGCCCATTCCATGGAGTAGGTGAAGAAGACCTTGTTGCGCTCCGTGTTGTACTTCGGGATGTAGAGCGGGCCGCTTAGGTTGAAGCCGAACTGGTTGAACTTGAAGGGGGCCACGAAATTGGTCGCCGGGTTGCGGTTGCGCGACCATGAGTTGGCATCCAAGGCGCCATTGCGGAAATACTCGTAGGCCGACCCATGGAAGGTGCGGGTGCCGCTCTTGGTAATAACGCGAATCTGTCCGCCCGACGAACGCCCGAACTCGGCGCCGTAGGAGGCGGTTAGCACCTGGACTTCGGCGGTCTGGTCCAGATCGGCGGTGCCGATGGAAGTGCCGTTGGAGCGCGTGCGGACCGCGACGGCGCCGTCATATGTGATCAGGTTGTCCTGCGTACGGGAGCCGTTGATGTTGAGGCCGCCCGTAGTGAGGTCAAAGCTGAAGCCGGCCAGCGAACCGCCGCGGACTCCGGGCTTTAGGAGGGCAAGGAAGATCGGGTTCCGGCCGTTGAGCTGGATATCCTGAATCTGCTTGCCTTCAATGACCTTGCCGAGCGCGCCGGATTCGGTTTGCAGGGTAGCGATGGTGCCGGTGACTTCGACGGTCTCCGTCAATGCACCAACCGTAAGCGCCGCGCTGATATTGGCGGGAACACTGGGATCGACTTTGTTGTCCGTGGACTCGTACTTCTTGAAGCCGGCAGCTTCAACCGCGAGGGTATAGGTTCCTGGCGGGACTGTGGGAATCGAATAGACTCCCGATTCATTGGTTGCGGCCTCGCGGGTTTGACCGGTGGCCTGGTTCTTTAGCGTTATTTTGGCGTTTGGTATCGCCGATCCGGATGGATCGGTGATCACCCCGTTGACGTTGGCGTTGTCCGACTGCGCATAGGCTGCGAGCGCTACAAGCAGTAGCGTCCCCAACAAAGCTGTGCAAAGACGTACACGGTTCATGTTTACTCCTCCTACGACTGTTGACTAACCTTAGAAATTCCCACGTTGGAAATCTCAAGCTGTCACATCATACACCACCTTTGGTTCGCGAAATCGGTTCCCTTACGTCCGGCACGAACTTTCGATATTTCGGCCCTTCATGGCAGGCGTGGCGGAATCTGGCGAAGCGGTATAAAATCACACCTATGAGGTCACGACGAATGCCCGTGCTCGTGGTGGTAGCGGCCCTGGCCGCATGCCTACTGCACGCACAAACGGCACCCAAAATAACCACACCCAAGGAAGCGCTCGGCTTCAATCTCGGCGACGATTACCAGGTTGCCAACTACACCCAGTTGGAAGCCTACTGGAAAAAGCTGGCGGCGGAAAGCCCGCGCATGAAGCTGGAGAGCATCGGCAAGACCGAGGAAGGCCGCGACCAGTGGATGGCCATCATTACGTCGCCAGAGAACATGAAGAAGCTCGCGCGCTACAAGGAAATCGCCGGCAAACTGGCCCACGCCGAGGGCGTCAGCGAGCAGGAAGCGCGCATCCTGGCGAAGGAAGGCAAGGCCATCGTGTGGATCGATGGCGGGCTGCACGCCACCGAAACCGTAGGCTCGCAGCAGCTTATGGAGTGGGTCTACCAGATGGTCAGCCGCACCGACGAAGAGACCCTGCGGTTCCTCAACGACGTCATCGTGCTCAACGTGCTAGCCAACCCCGACGGCCAGGAACTGGTCGCCAACTGGTACATGCGCCAGAAGGACCCGCTCAAGCGCGGCATGAACGGCCTGCCCCGCCTCTACGCCAAATACATCGGCCACGACGACAATCGCGATTTCTACATGTCCAACATGAAGGAATCCACCAACATGAATCGCCAGTTGTTCCTGGAGTGGTTTCCCGAGATCATGTACAACCACCACCAGACCGGCCCCGTCGGCGCCGTGGTGTTCATCCCGCCGTTTCGCGATCCGTTCAATTACAACTTCGATCCCCTGGTGCCCTTGGGTATCGAAATGGTGGGCACCGCCATGCACAGCCGCCTGGTGGCCGAGGGTAAGGGCGGCAGCGCCATGCGCACCGGCGCCAATTACTCCACCTGGTGGAACGGCGGGCTGCGCACCGTCACGTATTTTCACAACATGATCGGCATCCTCACCGAGATCATCGGCGGACCCACGCCGATACGTATTCCCGTGATCGCCGGCAAGCAACTTCCGCAGGGCGATTGGCCCATGCCGGTGGTTCCGCGGGAATGGCATTACCGCCAGTCGATTGACTACGAGATCACGCAGAACCGCGCCATCATGGACCTGGCCTCACGCTACCGCGAAACCTGGCTGTTCAACATCTGGCGGATGGGAACCAACTCCATCCGCAACGGCAGCGCCGATCACTGGACCGTGACGCCCAAGCGCATCGCGGCGCTGGAAGCGGCGGCGGCGGCGGCTGCCCCCACGACCGGCGCCGGAGGTGGAGGCGGCGGCCGTGGTGGACGTGGCGGCGCGGCCGCAGGAGCGTCACAAGCGCAGGCGGGCGGCGACGCCTTCGGAGAAACGGCGCGCGCCATCCCCGAGAACCTGTACCACACCATCCTGCACGATCCTAAAATGCGCGATCCCCGCGGCTACATCATTCCCTCCGATCAGGCCGACTTCGCCACCGCCACCGAATTTGTCAACGCCCTGCTGAAGAACGGCATCGCCATCCACCGCGCCACCTCCGCCTTCCATGTGGCCGCCAAGAGTTATCCCCCCGGTTCCTATGTGGTCAAGACCGCGCAGGCTTTCCGCCCCCACGTGATGGACATGTTCGAACCGCAGGACCATCCCAACGATTTCGCATACCCCGGCGGCCCGCCTAAGCGCCCCTACGACATCACCGGCTGGACGCTCGCCATGCAGATGGGCGTGCAGTTCGATCGCTTGATGGAGGCCTTCGACGGCCCCTTCACCAAAATCGAAGGGCTCTTGGCGCCTCCCGCCATGTCCGTCGTAGGGTCATCCAATCCCGCCGGCTACCTGATCAGCCACCGCATCAACAATTCTTTCGTGCTGATCAACCGTCTGATGAAGGCCAACGCCGATGTGTACTGGCTGAAGAGCGCCGGCGCGGCGAATGGCGAAGATCTCGGCACCGGTGCCATCTGGGTTCCCGCATCCCCCGCCGCCCGCCCCGTGCTCGAAAAGGGCGCGCACGATCTCGGTGTGACCGTCCACGCGGTGGCCAAGGCGCCCACCGGCGATGCCATGAAGCTCAAGCCCGTCCGCATCGGTCTCTACGATCAGTACGGCGGCTCCATGCCCTCCGGTTGGACGCGCTGGCTTTTCGAGCAGTACGAATTCCCCTTCGAAAGAGTTTATCCGGCGGCACTCGACGCGGGCGATCTGCAAACTAAGTTCGATGTGATCGTCTTCACCGACGGCGCCATCCGGCGCGGCGCCGCGGGTGGGCGCGGTGGCGGCGGTTTCGGGGCGCCGGATCCGGCCACCATCCCAGCCGAGTACCAGAGCATGCTGGGACGTATCTCAGACGACAAGACCATGCCCCAGCTCAAGAAGTTCGTGGAGCGCGGCGGCAGCATCGTGACCATCGGCACCTCCACCAGCATCGCCGAAGTTTTCGGCATCCCGGTGAAAGACCACCTCGTCGAAAGAGGCCCCGACGGCAAGGATCGCCATCTGCCGGGCGAGAAGTTCTACATCCCGGGCTCGCTGCTCAAGGCCCACCTCGACAACACGAATCCGCTGGCCTACGGCATGCCTGCCGAGGTGGACGTGTTCTACGACAACAGCCCGGTGTTCCGTTTGGAACCCACCGCGGCCCTGAAGAAGACCAACGCCGTCGGCTGGTTCAGCGGCCCCGAACCGCTGCAAAGCGGCTGGGCCTGGGGGCAGCAATACCTGGATGGCGGCAC
>JANYJN010000312.1 GCA_025358475.1 Candidatus Solibacter sp. | reverse complement strand
TTGCATCTATATAGAAGCGGCCGAGAACACCGCCACCACGCGCATATCCGGCGGCGAGCGCTACGCCAAGGTCTACAACATCGATTACAGCCGCTGTATCTTTTGCGGCTATTGCGTGGAGGCGTGCCCCACTGACGCCATTACCCACGGCCACGGATTCGAAGCCGCCAGCTACAACACTTCCACGCTGGTCAAGCGCAAAGAGGACATGCTGGCGGCGGCACCGCCCGCGGCGCAACAGGGCACCCCTCCCGACCCGGACGGTACCCCGCCCGGGGCTTCGAGCGAGTAGCATGGGTCACTTCACCGCCAGCCAGGCGACAAACAATCCGTCCGGTTCCACGTCTTCCCAGTAGGACACGAAGCGGCTGGAAACTTCGCGGCAATGGCGCCGCAACAGGCCTTCCAGTTCTTTCCGTGTGAACCATTTCTCCCACTCCGGAGTGTGCAGGCGGCCCCACTGTTCAGCATTCTTGTCGATGATGGCGATGCGGCCGCCGGGCTTTACCACGCGGCAGATTTCGCTCACCGCCTTGTCAATCTCCACCGCATGTTCCAGGCTCTCGGTGGCATAGGCGCCGTCGAAATAGCTATCCTCGAAGGGCAATTCGGTCATGGCGCCGGCACGGGTGTGAATTCCCGCGGGGACATAGCGCAGCATTTCCTGGCTGATGTCCAGGCCCCACAATTCGGCGCGCGGTTCCTGTTGCTGGAAGACGCGGGCGAAACGGCCCTTGCCGCAACCTACGTCCAGCACGCGCCGGCCGGCCAGATTGCCCAAATGATCATGGATCAGCTTGACGTGATAGATGCGCGGGTCGATGGTGGAGGGAAAATGCTCCTCGTCGCCGGCGGCTTCGTCGAACGAGGTCCGGATGCGGGCGCGCAACTCCGGGGTGAGCTGCGCGCCGGGCCTTTTGGCAAAGAGCCGCCTCCAGTTCAATGCGAAGCCTTATGACCGCGCCAGGAAAATAGGCAGGCCCACCTTCTGGTCGTAGGTGGGGCGGTAACGCTCCGTATTGTACATAGTGGCAATATCCACGCGGCGGGGTCCGAGTTTGGGATCTGGAATCGCGACCATGCGGTAACAGCCGTTAGAGATCGCCGTCATCAGGCCGCGCTCGCCTTTCGCGATGGCGTCCATCGCCATGCCGGCGAAGGTGGAGGCCACCATGCGATCCACGAAATCGGCGCTCCCGGAGCGCAGATCGTACGTCAGGTCGCTGACGATGGTCTCTTCCCCGGTGGCGTTCTTGATCTCGTTGCTCAGGTCTTCGGCCACCGACATCTTCTTGCGATGTCCGAAGGCGTCGGCGTCACCGTATTCCTTCACGGTGTAACCTTCCCACTCGGCACCCTCGCTGAGTACCGCCAGCGAGTAGTTGCTGGGATTATTCTTCTTATCCGTGATCAGCAGCTCGATGAGCTTTTGTAAGTCCACCTTGTACTCCGGAATGCAGCACCGTACCGAAGTGACATACGCCGTGTATAACGCCGTATAGCCGGCGTCGCGGCCGAACACGCGGAAGATACCCACGCGCTCATGGGAGCCCACGGTGGTGCGCTGGCGCTCAATGGCATCCATGGCGCGCGTGATGGCGGTAGAGAAGCCGATGCAATACTCGGTGTTCTGGACGTCGTTATCCATGGTCTTCGGCACGGCGATGACGTTGAAACCCTGGCGGTCCAATTCGGCCGCATAACTCAGCGTATCGTCGCCGCCGATGGCGATCAGGTAATCCAGGTTCAGCGTCTGGATGTTCCGGAGCACCGCCTTAGTCACGTCGAAGACCTTGGAGACGACACCCTTCTTGGTGAACTCGTTCACCGGGAATTCCTGCCCTTCCAGCACCGGGGGCAGCTTCTTCATCTTCGACGGGTTGGTGCGCGAGCTGTGCAGATAGGTGCCGCCGGTGCGGTCGATGGTGCGCGTGTTCTCGCGATTCAGCGGCAGCACGTAGCGCGTGCGGCTGGCCGGATCCTGCAGGTTGACGTGCGTCAATCCCTCCCAGCCGCGGCGAATTCCGATCACCTCGCAGCCGATTTCACTTCCACGGTATACCACGGTCTTGATCACCGAATTCAGACCGGGAACGTCACCACCGCCCGTAAGAATACCGATACGCTTCACAGCCATGATTACTCCTCTTCTCAGATGAGATTTATTGCAGATTGGAAAATCTCATTATAGAGGATGGCATGCGATTTCGTGGGGGGTACGTACTCAATCAGAACCGCTGCCTTCAGGGAGCGATGCAAGCCTCGAGCTCAGATATAACGCTCCCTAACCTCCAATTTTAGGCGGCGATGCGGTTGGCTGGCGCCAGCGAGGAGTTGAGCGCCCAACGAAGCTGGCGGGCTTCGAACGGGGCGCCGCAGTAATCGGCGGCTCCCTGTTCCAAAGCCCACAGCCAGGCGCTGACTTCGGGGAGGCGGCTGACCACGATCACGGGCACGCCCGGGTGGCTTTGCTGGATACTGACCAGATCCGCCTGGGGCGCAAAGATTAGTTGTATGTCTCCGGGGACGGTAGCACCACTACCCGCGGCTGCGGTGTCCACGCTTTGTCCCAGTTGACGCAATACCCTGCTGAGTTGGTCGGCGATGGTGGTTTCCAGGCCGGCAAGTAGAATTCTCGCCATAGGGCACCTCTTTTTGGGGAAATTGAAAGGGCAACAAGGCCTTCTAGCCCGATTGTACGTCATTCCGGGCAAGGCGTCCAATCGGAATTATCGATGGTGCGTATTAGGAGATACGTGTCGCCGGCCCGCGCTACCACTCCACCGGCTTGCCGGGTTCGAGCGGCCAGACAACGGTTTCCAAGCCGAGCATGCGCTCCCGCAGGTCGTCGGGGTGGCCGGTGAGCGGCGGAAACGTGCCGAAGTGCATGGGGATTACCTTGTTCGGGCGCAGCAGGCGGCAGGCGAGCGCCGCCTCGCGGGGGCCCATGGTGAAGAGGTCGCCGACGGGCAGGAAGGCCAGTTCCGGGTGGTAGAGCTGCTCGATCAAGGCCATATCGGAGAAGACGTTGGTGTCGCCCGCGAAGTAGAGCGCGCGATTGTCGGCGAAGCGCAGCACGTACCCCGCCGCCTCGCCCCCGTAAATCATCTTGCCTTCGTCGAGGATGCCGCAACTATGAACCGCGTGAGTCATGGTCACGGTGACCTCGCCCACCTTCTGCGATCCGCCCTTATTCATGGCGCGGGTGTTCTTGACGCCTTTGGACTCCAGCCAGGCGGCGGTTTCATAAATCGCCACCACTTCGGGCGCGAACCGCGCGGCCAGCGGCACGGCGTCGTATATGTGGTCATAGTGGCCGTGCGAGATGCAAATGGTATCGACGCGCGGGATCTTGTATCCCTTCGGATAGGCCGGATTACCCTCGATCCAGGGGTCCATGACGATGACTTGCCCGGAGGGCAGCCGGAAGAGAAAGGTACCGTGACCGAGCCAGGTGATTTCCATAGAGTGTGTGCCTCTTCTTATGATTATAGGTGGCAGAAGTTGCCGCTCATCGGGGAATCGCTCCCGGCCCTGAGGGCCCCCAATCCCCGAACTGGATTATTGAACAGTCATAGGTTGTGGAATCAAGCTAGCATAGAACTCATGCGCACGAATACGACCCGGGAACGGCTGGCTAAAGGCGAGGTGGTTTACGGCTGCGGGCTGCAGGTGTACCGGGCACCGGAGATTCCCCGCGCCTTCGCGGCGGCGGGCTTCGACTATGTCTTCATCGATATGGAGCATGGCTCGTTCAACCTGGAGACGGCGCACGACATGATCACGGCCTGCAAGCTGGCTGGCATCACGCCCATTGTGCGCGTCGGCGAGGTGCAGTATACGCTGTGCGCCCGCTTGCTGGATCAAGGCGCGCAGGGCATCATCCTGCCGCGCGTGGAAGATCCCAAGGTGCTCGAAGAAGCGCTGAGCTGGCTGCGCTTTCCGCCGCTGGGAATCCGCGGCTTCGGCATCAATTCCACCATGGTGGATTACGAAGCGCACACCATGCCTGAGATCATCGCGCATCAGAATGGGGAGACCCTCGCGGTGGTGCAGTTCGAGACCGTGTGCGCCGTGGAACGCGCCGACGAATTGCTCTCTTTGAAAGGCCTGGACGTGGTCATGATCGGTCCGGCCGACCTCTCCATCTCGTTGGGAATTCCCGGCCAGTTCGATAACCCGCTGCTCATTCGCACGGTGGACCACGTGATTGAACGCTGCAACGCGCACGGCGTAGTGCCTGGCATCCAGACGCGCGGCGTCGCCATGGCGAAGATGTGGGTGGAGCGCGGCATGCGCTTCGTGGGCGTGGCCGCGGAACACGTTTTCCTGCTGGAGAAGTGCAAGGAAGCTATCGCCACGCTGCGCGCTGCGAGGTAGGGAAGGCGTAAGTGGGCGCGGCATAAGTCAGGTAGGAAGACCAGGGCCCGGACCGGCTTAGTGGGATAAGCCTCCGGCTTGTCCATCCGAGCGAAGCTCGGACCCCTTTCCTCCGCGTGCACTTAACCCGGCGTCTCAGCGTCTCTGCGGTGATCAATAGCGCGAGCCGCTTCCCCGCCTACTTGCCCTTCAGGGCCGTCAGCAGCGCCTGGCCGTTGGGACTACCCAAGCCGGTGCAGGCGTCCCATCCCGGCCCGGCCTGATATGCGCCGTTGGTTCCCGCTGTGATATCGCGCAACCCGCCCGCCCCTTTTGCGTAGAGCGTGGTGTTCAGGAAGCCCACGGGCTTGCCAAGTTGCTGGTTGATGAGCGCAATCAGCGCCGCCCATAGCGGAGCAACCGCACTGGTTCCTCCAAAAACGGCGTCTTTCCCGTCCACGTGAATCTGGTATCCGGTTGCCGGATCGGCGTCGCCCGCGATATCGGGTACCCCGCGGCCCTTGAAGTGGGCCGGATTTACGGATACCGGCACCTTCGCGCCGGCCTGGTAGGCAGGCAGCGGGAAATGATCGCTGACGCCGCCTCCGCTGGCGCCATTTCCCGCGCCGTGGTTCCACACCACCTCTAGCGAAATCTTCCCGCCCGAGGACTCCATGCGTGTGCCCCCGCATGCCAGCACATGGGGGCTCGACGCCGGAAAATCCACGTGAGCGGTGCCGTCGGTGACGTTGTCCGTGGAGCCGTCGTCGCCCGAAGCGCAGCACACCGTCACGCCCAGCAGTCCCGCGTCCTGGAACGCCTGGTCGTAGGCGGTGAGCGATTGGGCGGTCCACGTGGATTCCGGGCCACCCCAACTGATGGATACCACCGATGGCTTCCGCAGATTGTCATGTACCGCCGTGGTGATGGCATCCAGAAATCCCTGGTCGGTGTTCGGCGCGAAGTAAACCGCGATTTTCGCCTGGCGTGCGATGGCGCCGATCACTTCGATGTCCAGCAGCACCTCGCCATCGGCGCTGTTGGGGTCGCCCACCGGCTGGTTGAGGGCGGCGTCCACCGAAACCGCGGTCACGCTGGGCGCCGGACTGATTTTCAGCTTGGTGAAATAGGCGCTGAGGTCGGCTGCCTTGTATCCGCCGCCCAACTCGACGATGGCAACCGTCTGCCCCGAGCCGCTGCCCGCCGTCGGGAAGCCGTAGAGCTTGGCTACCGCGTTGGGCGCGTAGGAAGTGTCGCCCGCCGCCCGCGGTCCGACGCCTACCACGTGCCGCCGAAAGCGAACCTTCGCCTGCGGACGCGAGTCCAGGCCGAATACGCCCACCACGAGGTCGACAAGATGGCTCGGTATGTACAACGCGCCGGTGCGGCCGCGGTACGCGCCGTCGGGCGACTGGAAGACCCGCAACTGGGTCCCAAACGCCTCGTTCATATCCACTACCATTCCAGAGATTACGATGCTGCGGCGCGACAGATCCACCTCGCCCACGGTCAGATCGAACTCCGCGGCGAACAGCTCGATCTGCTCGACGTCGGCCGGATCGGCGCCGTAAAGCGCGGCGAACTTGTCGCGGTGGATCGGGCGCGGTCCGGGCGCGGGTAACTCTTCGGTCCGGCGGCGGACCATAACCGTTACACTCAACTCTTCATTCGGATCCGCGACGCCGATCACGCTGGAATCCTGCGGCAATTTGCGCTCGCTGCCGCGAACGGCAGCTCTTTCAGTTGGCATGAATCCTCTCCTGGGTTAAGAATAGAAACCGCGATTAAGATACCACGCGCACGTCCGGCGTTGGCTCACAAAACCACGCCCAATTGACCGAAATGTGAACTAACTCACCCTGCTAAGAGGTTACGGCAGGGGCGAAGCGAATCCCCCCGGACGATACCCAGAAGAGCCCGTGCCATCCCTGCTGTGCAACACTGTCTAAGTGGGCATCCGTATCTCAGCTTCGGCGCGGCTGGCCGCCATTGCGATCTTGCTTCTGACCGGGTTCGCGCCGCCAGCGCAGGCCCAACTCGTGGCGCCAGAGTCTTCTTCCCCTTCTGTTCGTGTACCACCCCCGCCCCGCATGTTCGGTCCATGGTACGTGGAGTCCTTGCGCGGGATCCTCGAACTGGAGGAGACAGATGTGGCCAGGCTCGAACACCAGCTCGCGGCTAATCCGAACGACTTCCCGACGCGGCTCAAGCTGATGGCGTACTATCGGCGCGCGGATCGGTCCGGCCGTCAGGAGGACCGCGCCAAACGCGTGCAGCACGCGCTCTGGCTTATCCAGCATCACCCGAACTCCGAGCTTCTGCACTCGTACGTGTCGCGGTTCTCGCCGGGCGAACTAACCCCCGCGGACTTTCGGCGCGCCGTCGCTCTCTGGGATACCGCGGCCAAAGCGAAGCCGGTGGACGCGGCAGTGCAGTGGAATGCGGCGTCGTTTTTTGAGGGTCTGGATCCCGGGCTCCACCTGCGCTATCTGGAAGCTACCGCGGCGGCCGACCCGAACCATCCGTTCGCCTTGCGTCCACTGGCGGATCTCTATGCCCTCTCGATTCTGCAGCGCGGTCCGCTGGCATCGCGTGCACTGGCCGGGTTAGAGGCGTCGAAAAACGTATGGGTGCTGGGCAATGCCGCTTATATGTTCCAGAGCCAGTACAATCAAACGCTCCAGGGGGGGACGCCGAACCCCCGCGCCGCCGAGCTGGCCGAGCGCTACTTCCTGCGTGCCAAGGCGCTCGAACCGAAACTCGACCGGCGGGCGATCCTGCCGCAACTCGACATGCAGGCGATTGCGCGTACGTGGCAAGTCGAGCGGCAGGCCCAACGGGATTGGCAGGCGCGCGCCAATGACGCAGCCGGCGCGATCCGGCGTCTTCCGGTGGAGGCGTTCCCCCAGCTTCCCGCTGCCGTAGCCGGAGTCCTGCGCGCGCGGAATTGCAGGGTGCCTCAGCCCGATGGCACTCCGCGCAATGTAATTCGCGGCGAGTTCTTCGCCAAGGGAGAAGCTGGTTGGGCGGTGTTCTGCTCCGTCAACAACTCGACGGCACTGCTCGCGTTCCGCAACGATAGCGACGCGAATCCGGATACCGTCGCCACCAGCCAGGACCAGAGCTACCTGCAGGGGCCGGATGGCAACCAACTTAGCTACTCGCGCCAGATTACCGCCGCGGGTGGCGACTTCATCATGCGCCACTACCGCGCCTACGGCGGCCCCCAACCGCCGCCGATCGACCACCAGGGCATCGATGACGCGTTTCTGGAAAAGGCTTCAGCTACCTGGTATTTCCATTTAGGAAAGTGGCTGCGGTTACAGGGCGCGGATTA
>JANYJN010000555.1 GCA_025358475.1 Candidatus Solibacter sp. | reverse complement strand
TGTTTTGCTCGCCCGCGAGGGTTTTTTGGGGGATGGAATGGACAAACCGGCGCAAAATATCCAAGATAGCTTTCTAAACAATGCCAGGAAGGACAAGGTTGTCCTGACGATCTACTTGATGAGCGGAGTCAAGCTCTCCGGTCGAATCAAGAGTTTCGATAAGTACTCGCTGGTGCTGGAAACCAATAATCAGGAGCAATTGATTTTCAAGCACGCCGTCTCGACGGTGGTCACTCAGAAGACGTCCCACTCCTATGTGAGCGGTGCGCCGGCCGCGGTGCATAGCGCCACGGCCGACGGTGCTCCGGCCGTGCCGGCGCAAGCGGGCGCGGCGGAGGCATAGAAAACGGGACTGCCTAACGCCTCCCCTGTCGAGCGGGCCATCCTGGTCGGACTGGATTGGAAAAAGCGCTCTAGCGCCGGGCGCACCAACGCGCTTCGCGCGGAGGAGTCCCTGGAAGAGTTGGCGGAACTCGCCTCTAGCGCCGGGGCCCTGGTCATCGAACGCGCCATGCAAACCCGGGCGGCGCCGGAAGCCGCCACCCTGATCGGCCGCGGCAAGGTGGAGGAATTGGCCGCCGCCGTCAAAAGCGGCGAGGCCGGCGTGGTCATCTTCGACCAGGACCTGAGCCCCACCCAACAACGCAATCTCGAAAAGGCGCTCGCCACCAAGGTGATCGACCGGACGCAGCTCATCCTCGACATCTTCGCCTCGCGCGCCCGTACCCGGGAAGGGCGGCTCCAGGTGGAACTGGCGCAGCTCAACTACATGCTGCCGCGCCTCTCGGGCCATGGCGTGGAGATGACGCGGCAGGGAGGCGGCATCGGCACCCGCGGTCCCGGCGAAACCCAGTTGGAAACCGACCGGCGGCGCATCGCTAAACGCATCAAAACCGTGAAGGTGGAGTTGGAAGGCGTACGTACCGGCCGCGCGTTGCACCGCCGGCGCCGCTCTACCGTGCCGCTCGCCACACTGGCCGTGGCCGGGTATACCAATGCCGGAAAATCCACCCTGTTCAATCGGCTCACCCAGGCCGGAGTCCTGACGGATGCCAAAATGTTCGCCACCCTCGACCCCACCGTCCGTACGCTGATTCTGCCCTCGCGCCGCCGCGTGTTGGTCTCCGACACCGTGGGCTTCATCCGCAACCTGCCGACCACGCTGGTGAAGGCTTTCCGCGCCACCCTTGAAGAAGTCAACGAGGCGGCCCTGGTGCTGCACGTCGTGGACGCTTCCTCGCCGGCGGCGGCGGAGCAGACCACGCACGTGCTGAAAGTGCTGGCCGAGATCGGCGCGGCGCAGGTTCCGCAGATCCTCGTCCTCAACAAGATCGATCGCCTGGGTTCCGCCGAGGCCGATGCCGGCGCCCTGCAACGCCGTCTGGTCGGCGATGCCGGCGGGCACGGCGAGATGCGCGCGGTGGCGATTTCGGCTACCACAGGCGTGGGTCTGGACAAGCTCCTCGCCGCCATTGACGGCGTGCTTCCGGGGGATCCGCTGGTGCGCACACGGCTGGATCTGAGCGCGGGCGATGGCGCCACCCTGGCCATGCTCCACGAATTTGGCCGCGTGCTCTCCACCCGTTACGAGGACAACCGCGTGGTGGTGGAAGCGGAGATCCCGGAATCGCTCGAACGCCGCCTCCGGGCTCGCTAGCACATCTGTGGATAACCCTGTTGGAAATTTTCTCCCCAAGGCTTCAAACCATTGCAGAAAACAGCACTTACGACGATTTGAACCATACCGCAGCAATCCGTTTAACTGATTGATTGGGTTAGGTTTAGCCCTTCTCAAGGCGCACAGTCACAAGGGTTGCGGTTCCGTGGCACCCAAAATGGCGCCGACTGCCGAGTTTTCCACACTTCAATAGGGAGAATCCCCCTTGAACGCCGTTGAGGATCGCCCAATCCGAGCCGTGACCGTTAGGAGCCGTGAAATATTGCGGTTCGCAGCCACCGGCAAGTCGTTTACCTGCAAAGGTGGGGCCGGTACTTTCGCCTCCCAATTCCGCTTCCAGGCGAATAATTTCACAGCTTCTTGCTTTCGCAACTCGCAGGGGAGTGCTTCCTACACTTGGCATTTGCGCAACCCTCCGCCATGCCGGGTTGGCAATGGCCGAGTGCATTTTGGTAGACTTGTAATTCTTCCCACGTGGCGGCGTAGCTCAGTTGGTTAGAGCGACGGTCTCATAATCCGTAGGTCCGCGGTTCGAGTCCGCGCGCCGCCACCAGTTTTTGTCCTATCGGCGGTTCTTCGTCACAACTTCCACCTCTTCCCAGTGCCATTTACAATACAAATATCGGCAGCGGGGGTGCAGCGGGTGAGACTTTTGAGGAGATTTGCCCTCGCGGCTCTATTCGCGTTCGGGGTGGCCGCGTGGGCCGGCCAACCGCAGGCGGCAATCAAGATCGAAGTCTCGGTGATCGACCAGAGTAAGCTGGCGGTACCCGCCGTCCGCCTTCAGTTGAAATCCGGCGACGCCGCCCCCATCCTGCGGGATACCGATGAGAACGGCCGGGCAGCGTTCCCCGATTTGCCTCCCGCCAAGTACCACCTTTCCCTAGCGCCCCCGGGCTTTGAGCCGATCGGGCGCGATCTTGACCTGACGCCGGGCGTTTCTCTGGTGCTCGAATTGACGCTTGTCCCCGCCGTGGAGCGCACCCAGGTGGAAGTCAAGGGCGAGGCCAGCGCAGTGGAAGAGGGCTCTTCGCCGCCTACCGCCATATCGGGCCAACTTGCCAGGGAGATGCCCAATCGCCCGGCCACCGTTGCCGATGCGCTGCCGCTTGTCCCCGGAGTGGTGCGCGAACCCGGCGGCGGGTTGCGCATCTCCGATAGCCCCGAGAACCGCAGCGCCCTCATCGTCAACTCGGCCGACGTCACCGACCCCGGCACCGGGCAGTTCGGCCTCACTGTCCCCATGGACAGCGTGCAGACGCTCAACGTCTACCAGACAGCCTTTCTGGCCGAGTATGGGCGCTTTACCGCCGGGCTGGTGTCGGTAGAGACCAGGCGCGGCGGCGACAAATGGAAGTGGGAATTGAATGACCCGTTCCCCGAATTCCGCATCCGCAGCTACCATCTGCGCGGCCTCAAGACGGCTACGCCGCGGCTCAATTTCGAAGGCCCCATCCTGCCCGGCAAACTCTACCTGGCCGAGGGCTTCGAATACGAAGTCCGCAAGACCGCGGTCTATACCCTGCCGTTTCCGCGCAATCAGAAGCTTCAGCAAGGGCTCAATTCCTTCACCCAACTGGATTGGGTGGCTACCGGTAAGCAACTGCTCACCGCCACCCTGCACATAGTGCCGCAGCGCCTTGGCCATGTGAACATGAATTATTTCAACCCCGAGGAGACTACGCCCGACGCCGCCACCCACAACTACACAGGGACCGTGGCCCACCGCATGGCCCTCGGCCAGTCGCTGCTCGAAAGCACGTTTTCGATGACCAGTTTCGACGCTGCCGTTTGGGGGCGGGGCAATGCGAACCTCGAGATCTCTCCGGGCGGCAACCGGGGGAACTATTTCGCCAGAAAGCAGCGCTCCGCCGTCCGCCAATCCGGGCTCAGCATGTTCAGCTTCGCGCCGCTCAACCGTTTGGGGTCGCATCGCTTCAAGATTGGGTTGTACGTCGCCTCCAGCCAAGAAGAGGGGCAGATCGACGAGCACCCGGTGGATGTTTTCAATGCTGCCGGGCAACTCACCCGGCGCATCACCTTCCCACGCGCCGGCCAGTTCGAAATCTCCGATATCGAGTTGAACTTCTTCGCGCAGGACCACTGGACGGTCTCGCCGCGCTTCAGCCTAGATCTGGGAGCGCGGGTCGAATCGCAGCAGGTCTCCGGGGCGTTTCGCGCGGCCCCGCGGGCCGGGCTGGCCTGGAATCCGATACCTGGGCAGGGTACCACCGTGCGCGGGGGCTTCGGCTTCTTCTACGACCGCGTGCCCCTGAACGTCTACGTGTTCAACAAGTATCCCGACCAATTGATCGCGTATTACGATGCCGCCGGGAATGTTTCCAGGGGGCCGTACCTCTACCTGAATACCCTGGGACAGACCAAGGTCAGGCACCCGTTCGTTTTTCAGGAGCCGATCGACGGCAACTTCTCGCCGCGCAGCGTCAACTGGACCCTGCAGGTGGAGCAGCCCGTCGGACCCTACTTGAAACTGCGTACCGGGTTCATGCAGAGCCTGTCGGACGGCCTGGTGATTCTCAATTCGGTAGCGCCCGACCCGAGGACCAAACTGGGGGCTCTGCTGCTATCCGGCACCGGCGGCGCGCGCTACCGCCAATTTGAAACCTCGGCGCGCTTTCGCCTTGGCGAGACCCGCCAGTTGATGTTTTCCTACATACGTAGCAAGGGGCGGGGAGACCTGAACGATTTCGGCAGCTTCCTGGGGACATTTCCGGCCCCTATCGTGCGGCCCAACCAGTTTGGGAATTCGCCCGCGGACCTGCCCAACCGGTTTCTCATCTGGGGGCTCATGCAGTTGCCGGGGAAATTTCGCATCTCGCCGGTGATCGAATACCGCAGCGGCTTTCCGTATATTGTGACCAACGCCGAGCAGGATTATGTAGGAGTGCCCAATACCAACAGGTTCCCCCGGTTCCTTTCGATGGACGCTCGGGTCTCTAGGGACTTCCAGGTGCATCCGAAGTATGCCGTGCGGCTGTCAGTAAGCGCTTTCAATCTGACCAACCACTTCAATCCCGAAGCCGTGCATCCTAATGTGGCAGATCCGGCTTATGGCTACTTCTTCGGCCACCGGGGCCGCCGCTTTACGCTCGATTTCGACGTGCTCTTCTAAACCGGGAACGCCGCGTGTTTACCAATGCTTACGAGCCGCGACCGTGAGACGCTGTGAAAGGATCGTTATGTGCCGCCGATCAACGCTGAGAGCGCCGATAACCACCGTGTTTTCAACAGCGTTCAACGGGGTTCATCGGCGGCCATTTTTCCCCAGTGCTGAGGGAGCGATTGGTTTTCCCACTCCGGACACGCACCAGCCTGGCGGAGCCCGGACCGCGCGGGCGGCAAACGGCGGAATCCGGCAGTTCTTTTGGGCTACAAAAAAGTCAACTTTCGAGCTACCGGGGATAACCTTTCGGACCCGGGAGTCGTCTTCTAGATATACTTTACCGCCCGCGTATTGCCAAGCGCTTAGTGCTTTAGAAGGAACGCATGCAACCGAATCCGAATAGTGAGCCCGCTCCAGGCGGGCCGCAGGGGCCACCGCAACCAGGTCCATCCGCGGTTCCGCCGAAGCAGATACAAATGCCCAAGAGGCGTACCGGGATGTGGGGAATCCTCATCGCCGTGCTGATTCTTGGCGCCGGGGCGGCATATTACTTCAAAACCCGGAACGACGCTAAAGTTGCTGCCAAAGGCTCGCTGATCTCGGTTTCCACCGCGGTAGTCGGGGTGGGCGATCTGCACGCTACCGTCCGCGTGAACGGCACCGTGAATGCGCAGAATTTTGCCGCGCTCATGGCGCCGCGCATTCTGGGCAGCCGCAGCGGCTTCAACCGCGGTGGCGATGGCGGCGGCATGGGCGATTTCAGCCTTGTCCTTCTGAAGTTGGCCAAGCCCGGAATTCATGCGAAGTCCGGCGACGTGGTGGCTGAATTCGATCCGCAGAACCAATTGCAGCGCCTGGACGATTATAAGGACAGTGCCGTTCAACAGGAAAACATGGTCAAGAAGATGTTGGCCAACCTGGCGGCCGTGAAGGAAGCGCACGATCAATCGGTACGCGCGGCCAAGGCCGATTGGGACAAAGCCGTCCTCGATCTTAAGACCGCCAGCGTGCGCAGCGCCATCGATGCCGAGAAGTTCAAACTCGCGGTGGAGGAAAATGCCGCCAAGTACAAGCAGTTGGTCGCGGAATCGGCGCTGGTGGACGAATCGCAGCGCGCCCAGATCCGTTCTAACGAGTTAAACCGCGACCAAGCCAAGATCGAAGTGGGCCGCGCCGAAGCCAACGTGAAAAAAATGAGTGTGAAGGCGCCCATGGACGGCATCGTGGTGATGCAGAGCATCGTGCGTAACGGCGAGTTCGGCCAAATCCGCGAAGGCGATCAGGTGGCTGCCGGCCAGCCGTTCGTGCAGATTGTGGACCCCACTTCGATGGTTCTCAATGCCACCGTCAACCAGGTGGACGCCGAGAAACTGCGCCTGTCGATGAAGGCTTTCATCCACATGGATGCTTATCCCGATATCGAACTGCCGGGGACTCTGGTTGGCATCGGGGCCATGGCTAAGGCCAGCACATTCCGCGCCCGTTACGTGGGAGAAATCCCCATCCGCATCAAACTGGAAAAGATGGATTCCCGCGTCATTCCCGATCTCACGGGAAGCGCCGAAATTATTCTCGACTCGGAACTTAATACTATGATTGCGCCGCTCGCTTCGGTCTTCGCCGAGGAAGGCGGTCCTTACGTATTCGTTCAAGGTCCCGAAGGCTGGATTAAGAAAAAAGTGGAAGTGGGCCTGCCCAGTTTCACCAGGGTCGCCATCCGCTCCGGACTTCAAAAAGGGGACGTAGTCGCGCTGCAACGTCCCATGTAATTGCCCATGTAGTGGCGCGTTTACCACAGGAAAGAAAAAATGGCATCAAAGGATCAAAGACCCAGCCAGCGGCTGGGCAAGTCGAACCCGCGCAGAGCCAAGATCATTACCTGGACGGTGGCCCTGGCGTTGTGCGGCGGCGCTATCGTGGCGTACCGCTACACTGGGACGACGGTAGTGGAAGTACCGGTGGCCCGCGTACGGCGCGCGGAATTCATCATCAGCGTGCACACCCGCGGCGATATCAAAAGCACCCGCTCCGTCATCCTGAAAGCGCCCCAGGTGCCCGGCCTGCGTATCGTGCATCTGGCCGATTCCGGCCGTCCCGTGAAGAAGGGCGAGGTGGTCGTGGAGTTCGACGGCTCGCAGCAGGACCAGTACGTCATTAGCCGCACCACTAACGTGCGTGCGGCGGATGGCGATATCACCCAGACCAAGGCGACGCAGACCATCGACAACGAAGCCGACGCCATGAACAAGATGTCCAGCGAGTACGATCTGGAGCGCTCTAAACTGGATGCCAGCAAAGCCGAGGTGCTTTCGGCCATCGACGGCGAGAAGAACCGGATTCAGGTGGGTGTGTCGGAGGGCTTGCTGCAAACCGTCAAGGCCTCGATCAATGCTCACCAGGTGGGCCAGCAAGCCGACCTGAGCCGCCTCAACCAGCGTAAAGACAAGGCGGTACGCGACTTAAACACGGCCCAGAGTTATCTCAGCATGATCCAACTTCGCGCGCCCAACGATGGCATCGTGAACCTGTTGCCTAACTTCCGTTCGCAAGGGTCGTTCGGCCAGTCGACGCCTCCTTTTAAAGAGGGCGACAATGCCTGGACTGGCGCCGAGATCGCCGAAATCCCGGACCTGTCCGAAATGTATGTGGATCTCAAGCTGGAAGAGGTGGACCGCGGCAAAGTGAAGCTCGGACAGGATGTCCGGATTCGCGTCGATGCCATCCCGGATAAGGAATTCACCGCGACGCTGGATTGGATCAGCCCCATCGCCGCACTGATTTTCAAAGGCGGTTCCACGGCTGAAAAGACGTTCCCCGCGCGCGCCACCATCGCCAGGCTGGACCCCCGGCTGCGCCCCGGCATGAGCGCTTCCACGGAGATTATCATTGAACGCAAGCCCAACTCGCTGCTCATTCCGTCTCGCGCCAGCTTCGCCAAAAACGGCAAGCCCGCGGTCTTTCAGCAGGTTGGCAAGGCGTTCGTCACCCGCCAAATCGAACTCGGCAAACAGAACGATGAAGATGTCATCGTGACCGGCGGTTTGAAGGACGGCGACGTTGTGACGCTGGAGAACCCGGCCGAGTCGGCGAAGCGGGCCAAGAAGAAACTGTAAACATGCCGGCTGGCGCCCCGCCGTTTGGGGCGTGCCGGAGGAACCTCGATTTCCATGAAAAAGGCAATATTTCGTACTCTCGGGCTGGCGATCCTGCTGGCAGGCTGCTGGTACGGCTACCGCTACTACAAGCAAATGCCGGCCCGCCAGGATCTGATCCCAACCGCCAAGGTGCAACGCGGCGATGTGGTGATTCGCGCTTTTTCCCGCGGCGAACTGCGTGCGGTGCGCACCGTTACCCTGACCGCGCCCAACTTGTTCGGTACCGTGCAGGTGACCGATCTGGCGCCGATGGGGTCGCTGGCCAAGGAGAAGGACCTGATCGTCGAGTACGATGACAGCGAACGCCAGAGCTCGCTCGAAGAGGAGCGCCTCAGCGTCCAGTCGGATGACGAGCAGATCAAAAAGGCGAAAGCGGATCTGGCCATCACCCAGAGCCAGGACGCGGTGACGCTGCTCAAGACGCGGTACAACGTGCGCCGCGCCGAACTCGACGTGCAGCGCAATCCGACCATCGCGGAGATCGATGGCAAGAAGAACATTCTCACCTTGGAGCAGCAGAAGCGCGCGCTGCTCGAGTTGGAAAGCGACATCAAGTCCCGCCAGGAGCAGGCCGATTCGCAGCTTGCCGTGCTGCGGGAGCATCGCAACCGCAGCCTGATCGATGTGCAGCGCGAGTTGCAGCGCGTCGCTTTGTGCAAGACCCTGGCGCCCATCACCGGCCTGGTGGCCACCAAGCAGAACCGCGCCGGCCATTTCAATTTCGGACAGCAGATGCCGGACATTCGCGAGGGCGACACCTTGCAGCCGGGTATGCCTGTGGCTGACATTCTCGACCTGTCCGAGGTGGAAGTCTGGGCCAAGGTCGGGGAATTGGATCGCGCCAATCTTAAGGAAGGCCAGGAAGCCACGCTGCAACTCGATGCTATTCCCGATAAGCGCTTCAGCGGCCGGATCAAGGCCATGAGCGGCACGGCGACTTCGGATGTCTTCAGCGGCGATCCTTCCAAGAAGTTCGATGTCATCTTCTCGGTCGACATGCGGCAACTGCTGGCCGGCGTCGGTATGAAGCCTTCCGGCATCGCGCGCATTATGGCTACGGCGGAAGCCAATGCCAGGAAGGGGCTCAACGCCGGGGTGAATCCCTTCGCGCCGCCTCCCGCGGAGGTGGCGGCGGACGATTCCGGCGGTCGCGGACGGCGCGGCAGCGACGCGGGCGCTGCGGCGGGCGCAGGCACTCAAGCCCGCGGTCCAAGTGGATCCGATGCGCAGGGTGGCGGCGGACGGCGCAGCAGCGACGCAGGCGCTGCGGCGGGCGCTGACACTCAGGGCCGCCAAGATGGCGCCGAGGCGCAGGGTCGCGGCGGACGCGCCGGCTCTGGCACTATGTCCGGCGAGGACCGCGATAAGATGACCGGTTTGCGCCAGAAGCTGCAGGCGGCCTCTCCGGAAGAACGTGACAAGCTCCAAAAGGAAATGACGGACCTCATGGCCAAGGCGGGCGTCACCGCGGGCCAGGGGCGCGGTGGCGACGCACAGGCCGGCGCGAGCTTCGGCGGTGCCGGCATGGATCCGATAGCGGCGATGTTGCGCCGTGCGGCCAACGTGGGTGGGTATACCGAGGCGGACCGGAAAAATGCCCGAGTGCCCCTGCCTCCCGAGCAGGACTCGCAGGTCCAGGTTCTGCTTCGTCCCGGATTGCTGGCCGATGTCGAGATTCAAGTCGAAAAGCTGCCCGACGTGATCCACGTTCCGGCGCAGGCCGTGTTCCAGAAGAACGGCCAGTTTCTGGTCTACGTTCGTAACAAGAACGGTAAGTTCGAGCCGCGCCCGGTGCAACTGGTGAAACAGAGCGAATCCATGATGGTGATTTCAAGCGGCGTCCAGGCGGGTGAGATCGTCGCCATGGCCGATCCGACCGCCGATAAGAAGAACGGCGAGAAGAAGTCCACCGGCAGCGGTAATGCCATGGGTGGAATGGCCGGGGGGAAATAGACGTGGGACTTTCCAATATCGGCCCTGAATTGTTGATGGGGATGGCAAGCTTGTTCGCGCATAAGCTGCGCAGCTTGCTGACCATGCTCGGCATGATCTTCGGCGTGGGCGCCGTGGTGGCCATGCTTTCCATCACTGCCGGCGCGCAGAAAGAGATGATGAGCTTCATCGACCAGTTGGGCGTCAACAACATCATCGTGGAAGCCCGCGAGTCGGTGGATCGCAACGAATTGCAGACCGTGCGCGCGGTTTCCCCGGGCCTTTCCTTCCGCGACTATCGCGCCATATCCGAGAACGTCTCGGGCCTCGTCGCGATTACCCCGCGCAAGCGCTTCAAGCCGCAGAAGCTGCTGCCCAAGACCAGCCAGGAGCAGCCGCAGTTGATCGGCGTGCTGCCCAATTTTGTGGAAATCAACAGTCTGAGACTGGTCGAGGGACGGTTTTTCACCGATGAGGAGAACACCGCATCGGCGCCGGTTTGCGTGCTCGGCGAAACCACCAAAGTCAATCTGCTGGGGTACGACAAAGCGGTCGGGAAATACGTCAAAGTCAACGACACGTGGCTGCAGGTCATCGGCGTGCTCACCCCGCAAGCCGCCAGCGACACCGACGTCGAAGGCGTGCAGGCGATGAACAAGAATAACCTCGTCATCTCGCCGCTCAACACCGTCATGCGCCGCTTTGAGGACAACACCAGCTACCTCAAGGACGAGATCGACGGCATTTACATGAAGGTAGGTCCGGGGGTAGATTCCATCGAGACCGCCAACGTGGTGCGCGCCATCCTGGCGGCCACCCACAAAGATGCGGGCGATTTTACCGTGGTGGTGCCCGCCGGACTGCTGGAAGAGCGCCGCCGCACGTCGTTCATTTTCGAGATCGTGATGATTTGTATCGCGGGCATTTCGCTGCTGGTAGGCGGCATCGGCATCATGAACATCATGCTCGCCACGGTGTTGGAGCGCACCCGCGAAATCGGTATCCGGCGCGCCATCGGTGCACGCCAGGGCGATATTGTGCGTCAGTTCCTGACGGAGGCGGTACTGATCTCGATTGTCGGTGGATTGATCGGCATCGCGTTCGGCTTCACCTTGTCACGGGTGATTGCCACGGCCGCCGGCTGGTCCACCGTGGTGACTACGTCATCGATTGTGGTGGCCTTCGGCGTCTCCGTTTTTATTGGTTTGTTGTTTGGAATATATCCGGCCGTACAGGCCGCGAAACTGGATCCTATTGAGGCCATTCGTTACGAGTAAGCATATGCTGTCGAGAACCTTTATTGCAGGCATTCTTCTGGCGTCGGGCGCGTTCGCGCAGTTGACGTCCTTCCCCAAGCCGTCCTATTTCCGCGAGACCTTTTCCAGGTCTACGGCCAAGGTGGAATTGCAGGATCCGGTGCACCTGAAAGATTTCGTGGCCGGCGACAGGCTGGAACTGTCGCTCAAGAATTATCTGGCGCTGGTGATGGCGAACAACACCGACATCCAGATCCAGATGCTCACCCTGGAGACCCCAAAGAACGCCATCATGCGCGCCTTCAGTACCTGGGATCCCATCGCGCGGGCCTCCTTCACGGCGAACCGGACGCTTTCCCCTTCCACCAGCACTCTCGATGGCCTAAACCTCACTACCAGTACGCTGGCTTCGCTATCTCAGCCGGCCCAGTTCTCCTATCAGCAGGTTCTGCCGACCGGCGCCAATTACAGCGTTACCTATGCGGCGGGAAAAAACAGTACTGCCAGCAGGAACGCCTTGTACAATCCTTCGTTGAGCTCAAATCTGGCCTTCGTCGCTTCCCAGCCGTTGCTTAGGAATCGCGGCAGTTACGTGAACCGGTTGGGGGTGATGAGCGCGCGCAGCCGCTTGCGCGTGTCGGAGTTTAACCTGCGCGCCCAACTGCTGACCTTGGTGAACTTCGCCGAGAACACTTATTGGGACGTAGTCTCCGCGCGCGAGAACCTCAAAGTGGCCGAAGGCGGCCGCGACGTGTCCGCCCAATTCCTCAAACTCTCCGAGAAACAACTCGAACTGGGCGCGCTCTCCCCCCTGGATATTTATAACCCCCAGCAGCAGTTGGCTAACGCCGAACTGACCGTATCGCAGGCGAAGTTCGCGCTGGTACAAAGAGAAGACGCGTTGCGCAAACAGATCAGCGTCGATCTCGACCCGGCCATCCGCCAGTTGCCCATCGTGCTGACCGAAACCGTCGACATCACCACCGAATCCCCGGCCGTCGATACCGAGCAGGCCGTCGCCCGTGCCATGGCCAACCGGCCCGACCTGAAATCGGCGGTGCAGAACCTGGACGTGGACGAATTGGCCATCCGCTCGGCCAGGAACGGGTTGCTGCCGAATCTTTCCCTCAGTATCAACTATTCCGCCCAGGGCATCGGCGGCAACTTCCTCCCAACCGACTCGCCCGGAGGCTTGACCGGCGCCATCGGCCAGATGTTTAGCTTCGCTTACCCCGGCTACGGCTTCGGCATCAACCTCATCCTGCCCATTAAGTCGCACGCCGCCGCGGCGGATATGGCTGACGCCGTGGTCAATCGCAAACGCGACACCCTTACCGTCCGCACCACCCAGCAGGGCATCCGGCTGGATATCCTCAACGCCGTGGTCAACCTGCAAGGTAGCGTCGAACAGTTGAAGCTCGCCAAACTGGCCCGCGATTTCGCGCAGAAGAACCTGGACGCCGAGAACAAGAAGTACGAGCTCGGCACCGAAATCAACCAGAACGTCAT